>JAKAZO010000002.1:78545-87800 GCA_021815825.1 Pseudomonadota bacterium | reverse complement strand
ACACTTTGCGGACGGCGGCGGAAAGCCCCTCGTCCATGGTGAAGCGCTCGCGCTGCCAGTCCAGCGAGGCGCCGAGGCGACGCAGCTGACGGGTGATGGCGCCGCCCGATTCGGCCTTCCAGCGCCAGACCCGTTCGAGGAACGCCTCGCGCCCGAGCGCCCGCCGCTCCGTCCCCTCCCCCGCCAGCAGCCGCTCGACCACCATTTGTGTCGCGATGCCGGCATGGTCGGTCCCGGGCTGCCAGAGCGCGTCGCGTCCCTGCATGCGGCGGAAGCGGATCAGCGCGTCCTGCAGCGTGAAGGTGAGCGCGTGGCCCATATGCAGACTGCCGGTGACGTTCGGCGGTGGGATCATGATGGTGAAGGGCGGCTTGCCCGAATCCGGCCGGGCGGCGAAGGCGCCGGCGTCTTCCCAGCCCTGGTAGAGCGCCTGTTCAGTCTCGGCCGGAGAGAAATTCTTGTTCAGCATGGATCACGCTCGCAGGCGCGCCGCTCGGGACGGGCGCGTGGGATCGACGCCGGCCCGCGCGGCGACGGGTCAGGGGGCGATGGCTCAGGACAGGGCGCGGCCGACGACGCGCTGGATCTCCGCCTGCACCAGCCGCTCGACGAGCGGCGGCAGGTTGGTGTCCAGCCACAGCTTGAGCACCGGGCGGATTTCCTCGCGCACCAGATCCTCGATGGTCGGGCCGCCGCGATGGACCTGCGTTGCCCGTTCCGAGGCGATGGTGCGGACCAGATTGACGATGGAAGAGGCGGCGACCTCGGTCGTGGCCTGCTCCATCAGCCCGTCCTCGGGCATCGGCGGGGCGGCCGGCGCAACGGCAGGGGCCAGAGGGGAGGCCGCAGCCGGCACGGGCGCGGCGACGACCGGCGCCGTCGGAGCGGAGCGGATGGCCGGCGCTTCGGGCACCTCGGGCCGAGGCGGAACCGGATCAGGGACCATCATCGAGGCGTCGAGGTCCAGGACATCCTCCTCTGGCGGCTCGGCCGGGAGGGCGGGGCTGGCCGCAAGGGGCGGGGCCGAGGACGTGGCTTCGGGCGCCGGCTCCTCCTCGCTGAGGATGCGCCGGATCGAGGCGAGGATATCCTCCATCGACGGATCCTGGCCCTCGGCCGGGTTCGGGGTCGGGGAGCCGGGGGTGGTTGGGCTGCTCATGTCCGCGCCTTCCTCATCGCACGCCGGCTTCAGCGCGCCGGCTGGTCAGTGGCATAGTCCCCGGCGCCGAACCAACGGTTACTGACCGCCTGATAATAAGCATTTTCGTCGTAGAGCGGCACCGGCAGGGCGAGATCGCGTGCCGTCAGACGTCCGACCGCCGCGGCCAGATTGTAGGACGCGTTCACCAGGCTGGAGAGGTCCTGGACCAGCGTCACCTGCGAGCCGAGCAGGGTCTGGGTGGCGGTGAGCACGTCGAGCGTGGTGCGGCTGCCGACGATCGCCTCGCGCTGCACGCCTTCGAGCGCGATCTCGTTGGCACGGACGGCGGAGCGGTCGCTCTGCACGGCGGCGCGCGCGGCCGACAATGTCTCCCACGCCTGTGTCGCCTGCTGCACCGCCTGGCGGCGCGCAGCATCGAGGTTCCGCCGTGCCTGCTGCTCGTTCTGCCGCGCCTGGCGGATCGCGGCATATTCGGAACCGCCCTGGTAGATCGGCAACGTCAGGTTGGCGAGAATCTGGCCGCCATTGTTGTAGTTCTTCGGCAGACCCGTGTTGTTCTGGGAAAAGCCCTGGGCCTGCACGTTCACCTGCGGCATCAGCGCCGAATAGGCGAGGTCGATCGCATCCTTCGCCGCGGCCTGGTTGAACTGCGCGGAGACGACGGCGGGGTTGTTGGCGGCGGCGAGCCGATTGGCCGCCTCCTCGTTCTTCGTCGGCAGGCGCAGCGGTTGCGGCTCGATCAGATCGACCGCATCCTCGCCAACCACCTGACGATAGGTTGCACGCGCGGTCTGGAGGTTGCCCTCCGCCGTCTCGCGCTGCGAGCGCGCCTGGGCCAGCGCGGCCTCGGCCTGGGCGACGTCGGTGCGGGTGATCTCGCCCACCCGGAAGCGGTCGTTGGTCGCCTCCAGCTGCTTGGTCAGCACCTGCTCGTTGTTGAGGTTGAGCGCGTAGATCTGCTGCGCCTGGATGACGCCGACATAGGCGCTCACGGTCTGTGAGAAGACCTGCTGCTCGGTGGCGATCAGCTGGGCCCGCTCCGCCATCACCTGGCTCTTCGCCTGCGCCGTCTGCGCGTGCACCTTCCCGCCGGTGTAGATCTGCTGGGTGATCGTCAGCTGCCCCGAGCTCGGGGCACGGGCGCTGTTGACATTGATCGGCGGGCCGGGCGGAAAGTAGAGCACATTCACACCGCTCGCCAAACCGGCCGAGCCGTTGCCGATGATCGTCGGCCGCCAGCCCGCCAGGGCCGTGGGGACGTTCTCATCCACCGAGCGCAGGTGCGCTCGCTCCGCGAGCAGGGTGGGGTTGTTCGAATAGCTGGCGGCGAGCGCCTGCTGGATGGTGCTCGCCCATGATGCCGGGGCAAGCCCGGCAACGGCCGCCGCGGCAATGGCGGCGCGACCCAGAACTGATCCGAGAGACGTGCCCATCCGTTCGACCCCCTCCTTCATGCCCCGGCACGGTGGCCGGGGTCGGTGCCTTCACCCATCTGCCACAGACCGATGCGATCTGTCGCCTCCCGTAACGCCGTCACCGCGTCAGAACACGAAGCCCGGCGCGGGCCGGAAGGCGGGCAGCAAGGGCGTCGCGCAGTCGAAGGCTGGACGCATCGCCAGCCCGGCCGGCGTGCGCTCCGCCAGCACCGCGCGCCCGATCCCGTGTCCTGCGCTCGCCGATCCGGGCGCTGCCAGGCCAGACGGGGCCAGGCCAGACGGGGCCAGGCCAGATGGGGCCAGGACCGTGACGAGCCGGCCGGCTTCGGCGCGCAGCTGCTCGGCGATCGCCGCCGGTACCGCCGGCACCGCGCCTTCGATGAAAATGAGATCCCACGGCGCGCCTGACGGCCATCCAGCCGCGAGCGGCCCCTCGGCGAGGACGACCGAAGGGGCCAGGGCCGCCAGAGCGCCGCGCGCCAGCGCCAGAAGGGTCTTGTCCTCCTCCAGCGCGACGACCGATGCACCGGTCGCGGCCAGAACGGCCGCGCCATAGCCCGTGCCGGCGCCGATCACCAGTGCCCGCTCGCCGGCCCGCGGCGCGGCGAGCTGGATGAGCCGCGCCAGCACCAGGGGCTCCATCAGCGCCCGGCCACCCGGCAGCGGCACATCCTCATCGATGTAGGCCAGCGACGCCGCCGCCGGCGGCAGGAAACGCTCGCGCGGCAGGCGCCGCATCGCCTCCAGGACGCGCGGGTCGTTCACCTTGGTCGGCCGCAACTGGCCATCCACCATCAACTGGCGGGCGGTGGTGAAATCGGGGGCAGAAATATCCATGCGTGCACGGTCCGGGAAAAGGGGAAAGCCGACCTCGGCTCGTTATAGGGGCCAACCCCCCCGCCCGCCAAGCGCACCGGCACCATCGCAGCCGCGGCAGGCTTGACCGCGCGCCCAGGCACGCCCGATAAGTCCCCTCGCCCGCGCAGGGTCCGGTGGCAGAGTGGTGATGCAGCGGACTGCAAATCCGCGAATGTGGGTTCGATTCCCGCCCGGACCTCCATGCGCCCGCCGCAGAGGAGCGCGCCTTGCCGGAGCTTCAGGTCGCCACCGTCCCGGTCACGCCTTTCCAGCAGAACTGTGCCCTCATCTGGGACCGCGCGACGCAGCGCGGCGCGGTGATCGATCCCGGCGGCGAGGTCGAGCGAATCCTGGCAGCGATCGCGCGCGTCGGCCTCAGCGTCGAGACCATCCTGCTCACCCATGGCCATCTCGACCACGCCGGCGGCGCCGCGGCGCTGCAGCGGGCGCTGCGGCGGCAGAGCGGGGACGAAGCCGCGGCGCCGATCGTCGGACCGGACCGGCGCGACATGTTCCTGCTCGAGGGCATCGCCCGCCAGGCCGCCGCCTATGGGCTGGACGGAATGGAGAACGCCACTCCGGACCGGTTCCTCGCTGCCGGCGACACGGTCACGATCGGCGGACATGCCTTCGCGGTGATCCACTGCCCCGGCCATACGCCCGGCCATGTCGTGTTCTTCAGCGCCGAGGCCCGCTTCGCCGTGGTCGGCGACGTGCTGTTCCGCGGCTCGATCGGCCGCACCGATTTTCCCTATGGCGACCACGCGGCGCTGATCGACGCCATCACCCACACGCTGCTGCCGCTCGGCGACGATGTCGCCTTTCTCTGCGGCCACGGTCCGGGCTCGACCTTCGGCGAGGAACGGCGCAGCAACCCGTTCCTGCGCTGAACCGGCCACCGCCGGCGGCCCCGCCCCGCTGAGATCCGGGTGCTCGGACCCGGGTGCTCGGACCCGGGTAGTCGGACTGGGGTGCTCCGGGCGAGCGCTGGCGTGGCGCAGCCCTCGCAAACGCGCGGTACTCACGCAATTGTGTGTCAAAGGCACCGGGCCAGAACCCACCCTGCCGCCGGTTCCATGAAAGATTTCAGCGCCTTGTCGAATGGCGCCGAAACCCGTGACGGCGCATGCGATGGCATGAATCCGTTGGACAAATCCTTGCGATATGCTTATCATTGCGAATTCAATTTGACTTCGTTGACCGAATAAATCCGGCTCGCCGCCAGTTCCGCGGCGGCCGACGTAAGCCAAACCAGAGTCAAACGAGCCGAAGTCAAACAGGGGGAGAGAATCATGGCCCAGGGTCCGACCGGTGGCGGGGGCGCCGAGTTCGTTCGCCGCATCGTCAATGATCCCAAGTCCGTTCCCGATGTCGTCCGGCTGCAGGGCTATCTCGGCGCCTCGTCCGAGGAAGGGCACGAGCGGCTCTACCTCAGCGCCGACCTGAGCAGCTACGTCGAGATTCCGAAAGACGCGATCCTGCACCAGATGGACGTGCCCGCGGCGCAGGATCCGCATGGCGCGGTCGTGCTGTGGGTGAAGAAGGACGCCGCGCTGCAGTACAAAATGGCGCCTGGCCCGACCGCGCTGGCGCATTATTTCGCCGGCGCGCTCGCCGGCGCGGGCGGTGGCGCGCCCCCAGCGGGCGCCGCCCTGCCGGCCGGTGCGCCGATCGCGCCCTCGATCGCAATGCCGGGCTGCACGCCCCTCTACACGCGCCTTCCGGCAGACTGCCTGCAAACGCAGCCGAACGCCTGCACGATCCTCGTCGCGCAATGTGGCGGCCCGACGCTGGCCTGCCCGACACATCAGCCGACCTGCCTGCCGGTCTGCACGCAAATTCCCGCCTGCCAGCATACGCATGTCGGCCAGGCGAGCTGTGCGCCGGTCTGCACCGTGCATACCTGTGCCGGCCACGCCACCTGCGCGCCCGTCTGCACCGTGCATACCTGCGTGGGCCACGCGACCTGCGCGCCGATCCTGTGCTCGGCGCTTTGCACCCATCCGCCGGCCTGCCACCCGACGCTGCCGCCGGCCTGCCACCCGACGCTGCCGCCGGCCTGCCACCCGACCTTGCCGCCGGTCTGCCACCCGACCTTGCCGCCGGCCTGCCATCAGACCTTGCCGGCGGTCTGCCACCCGTCGCTGGCGGTCGTCTGCCATCCGACCCTGCCGGCGGTGTGCCAGCAGAGCGCCGTGATCGTCTGTCATCCGACGCTCGTCTGTCCGTTGGCCACGGCGCCGGCTTGCCCGCCGCCCCAGAGCATCGCCTGCGGGAGCATCGCATGCGGCGTTGGCGGCGTCGGCCCCGGCGGCGTGATGTAGACCCGACGCGGCGCGCCCCGGTCCGCGCGGGGCGCGCCGCAGCCGGCACGATGCCATGCACCTGACCGTTCCAAACCTGGCCCACTACCTTCTCGCCCGCGGCCTGCTCGACACCCGGGCCGTGGTCGGCGGCGATCTGCTGATCCGCGACGCCAGCCGGCGCAACCGCAATTTCCAGGTGGTCCGCCACGCCGCGCCGGGCCTGTTCGTCAAGCAGATGCGCGAGATGCAGACCGACGCGATGCTGACCTTGAGGCGCGAGGCGGCCTGCTATGACTACGCAAGCGGCGTGCCCGCGCTGGCCCGGCTGATGCCGCGGCTGATCGCCTACGACGCGGCGCGCCATGTGCTGATCCTCGAACTCGTCGCCGGCGCCGAGAGCCTCGCCGACTATCACGCGCGCGAAAAATCCTTTCCGGTCGAGATCGGCGCCCTGCTCGGCGAGGGGCTTGGCCTCTATCACGCCCATGCCGGCGATATCGGCGCGGATCCGACCATGGCCGGGCTGTTCGCGCGGCAGGTCCCGGTGATCCTCACCCTCGGCCATGGCGGGCACGCCATGCTCGGCCAGTTCGGCCATATCGGCCCGGCCCTCTCCGGGCTGATCGCGCGTCATCCCGAGTTCCAGGCCGCGCTCGACGCGCTCGGCGCCGAGTGGCGCTTCGACAGCCTCATCCATGGCGACATGAAGTGGGACAACGTCCTCGTCTTCGCCGGCGCCGAGGCCCGGCGGGATTTCCGCATCGTCGATTGGGAGCTGGCCGATCTCGGCGACGCGGACTGGGATGTCGGGGCCGTGCTGCAAAGCTTCCTGGCGACCTGGATCCTGTCGATGCCGATCGGCTCGGGCCTCGCACCGCAGCACTATGTCGGCATGGCCGGACAGAAGCTGGAGGCGATGCGCCCTGTGCTGCACGCATTCTGGGACCGCTACGCCGAGACGCGCGGCATCGCCGAGGATCAGCGCCGCCCCGCGCTCCAGCGCTGCATGCGCTACGGCGCGGCGCGCCTGGTCTGGACGGCGCTCGAACAGCGCCTCTACCAGGCCGAGCTCGACGCGCCCGGCACGGCGCTGCTCCAGGTCGCGTTCAACATCCTGCTCGATCCGCCGCGCGCGGTGCGGGAGCTGCTCGATGCCTGACCCGGCCGCCGCCCCGCCGGGCCTGGACGAGGCGCTCGGCCTGGTCCACATCCTCCCCGCCAGCAGCATCGCCTATGGTGACGCGGAGCCGATCGCCGCCACGGTAACGGGCGCCATCGGCCCCGACGATGCGATGGCGCGCACGTTGGCGGGCCTGCTCTACGACCACGCCTATACCCGGCGCGACGCGGCGGCGCGCGCGGCGGCGCACGCGGTGGCCCAGGGGACGGTCCAGGGGGCCGCGTACGGGGGCGCCCCAGCGGGCGCCCAAGCGGGCACCGCTGGGGCCACGCTCGAAGACGCTGGCTTCCTCGCCCGGCTCGATGACGCGAACGGCTCGCGCGAGCGCTGGGATGCCGGCTGGGTCGTGCACCAGTTCGGCCCCAACGGGCAGGTCTTCGTGCGCAAAGGCGAACGCGAGCGGATCGCCATGCCCGGCGCCTTCATCACCGACCCGGTTCCGGGCCAGCCGCCCGGCATGGCGCCGGCGCTGGGTGCGCCGGTGCGCCTGCGCGCGCCGCGCGCCGCGCCGGGCGCGCAGCCCGGCTACTATGTCGTGTTCGGCGAGACGCTCGACGAGCTCGCCGACGCGCTCGACCTGGTGCGGCTGTACTTCAACTGCCCCGCCGACGAAGGGCCGCCGCTGCTCGGGAGCCTGTCCGCGGCGCTGAACCGGTTCCAGGTGCCGTTCCAGATGAAGCTTCCCGCAGCGCCTTCCCTGTTCGGACGCACCGACGCCGCCGTGCTCTATCTCGGCGGGCGCTATTTCCCGATCGCCGCGCGCATCATCGCCGCGCTCCGGGCCGGCTGGCGGCTCGATACGCCGACGCCGCTCTTTGCCCGACCGCTCTGGCCCGGCATCGCGGCGGCGGCGGAGCCCGGCAATGGCGAGAGTTTCGGCGCCCATCGCTGCCGGCTCACCGCCGAGGGCATCCTCGATGCCTGGCGTGCCGGGTCGGCGGACGTGCCGGCGCGGCGCGCGGCGGTGGCGGCGCGCTTCGCCGCCGCCGGGCTCGACCTCGCGCGGCCCTGGCTCGGCCCGGGCGGCATCGAACGCTTCCATCACCCCGAGGAGCCCCGCCTGCCATGAACACGGACCGCCTCGGCTTTCTGCAGGCGGCGGACCGGATCGGCCACCGCCTCTGCCGCGACGCGCTGTGGAGCGAAGGACGCTGCACCTGGCTCGGCTGGGCGATGGAAGCGCATGGCGGGGCGTGGCGCACCGCCTACCGGCCAGCGAGCGGCGTGCTCTACGAGGGCAGCGCCGGCATCGGTCTCTTCCTCGCCCACCTGTACCGCTTCGCCGGCGAGCCGATCATCCGAGATACGGCCTGCGGGGCGCTGGCGCATGCGCTCGCTGGCACGGAGGCGCTGGCCTCCAGCGGCGAGTACGGGCTGTACTCCGGCCTCGGCGGCATTGCCCTCGCCTGCAGCGCCGCCGGCCGGCTTCTCGAAGACGAGGGATTGGCGGCGCATGGCGACGCGGTGCTGCGGCGCGCGGCGCGTATCGCCCCCGACCGCGACCGGATCGATGTCATCAATGGCGGCGCGGGGTTGATCCCGCTGCTCCTCGCCGCGTCCCACGGGGACCGCGGCGAGGAACTGCTGCGCGCGGCGATCGCTCATGGCGAGCATCTCCTGACGCTGGCGGAGCGCACGCCCGCCGGGTGGTCATGGAACACGCTCGGCTCGGGGGCGGCGCCGGGGGCAGCGCATCTGCTCGGCTACGCGCATGGCGGCTCGGGCATCGCCTGCGCGCTCGCCGCGCTCGGGGCAGCGAGCGGACGGGCGGCGTTCACCGCAGCGGCGCTGGCGGCGCTGGCCTATGAGCGCGCGCATTTCCAGCCCGACCAGGGCAACTGGCCCGATCTTCGCGACTTCGTGCCAAGGGGTGCGGACGGACGGCCCACCTGCATGCTCGCCTGGTGCCATGGTGCGCCGGGCATCGGCCTGGCCCGCCTCTTTCTGCATCGGCTCCTGCCCGATGAGCCTTCGATCCTTGTCGAGGCCGAGACCGCAGTGCGCACCACGGCGGCGAGCCTCGGCGGGGCGACGGCGGCGGGCGGCAGCTTCTGCCTGTGCCACGGCGATGGCGGCAATGCCGATCTGCTGATCGAGGCCTCGGCGGCGCTGGACCGGCCGGCCCTGCTCGCCCAGGCCCGCCGCGCCGGCGAAGCTGCGATGAGGCGCTACGAGGAGAGTGCCCTGCCCTGGCCGTGCGGCCTGCCCGGCGCCGGCGAGACGCCAGGGCTGATGCTCGGCCTCGCCGGCATCGGCCACGCGCTGCTCCGGCTGCACGATCCGGAGCAGGTGCCATCAATATTGATGTGCGCC
>JAKAZO010000002.1:71473-78445 GCA_021815825.1 Pseudomonadota bacterium | reverse complement strand
CCCGTGCGCGGCTACTCCTGGCCGATCACCGCGGCGATCAGCGGCACCGAGACCATCACCATCTGGTCCCCGCCCTCGATATAGCCAACGCGGAAGACGCCGTTGATCGGATGCCGGCCCGGCGCCGTCGGCGTCACCGGGACGTTGAAGACCAGTGTGTTGTTCTCGGCGCTCCCATCGATGATCTTGGCGGCAAAGGCAACGCCGCCATCGAGCGAGGAGAGGCGGCCGACCCGGTTGGTGTAGGCTTCGAGCACGCGGAACCCGTCGCGCAGGCGCAGCGTGACGCGCATGACGGCGCGTTCGCCGACGCGCGCCGTGACGTCACTCACCTCCACGCTATAGGGCTCGGTGAGCTTGTAGCCGACTTCCTCGGCCCGGGCCGGGGCGCCATAGCCGGTGGCGCCAGATGCTGCGATCGCCGCCCAGATCACCAACAGAGCGGCGCGAGCGCCGCGGCGCCCAGGCAGGCGGATGATGGATGGTTGGTCGGTTGGCATCGTCTGACCCCGTATCGTTCGACGGTGGAGAAGCCGAAAACCGGCCGCCATGACAGCGGCCGGCTCCGGAGGCTCGGCATTTGCTCCGGCGAAGTGCGCAATTCGGCACACGTCAGAGCTCTAGGTCGGTCCCGCGGTCTGATCCGGCCAACGCCCACCTTCGGGCGTTGGCCTCAGACCACGAAACGCAGCGGTGTCGGCCACCCTCACTTGTTGACGGCGAACACCCAGATCACACCACCCTGCGGAATGTCCTTCTGCCAGCCGATGAGGTCGCTGATCAGGCCTTCCTGGAAGGCCGGATCGACACCGTAGCCGGACTGCACCGCGATGTACTGCACGCCATCGACCGCGAAGGAGGACGGCGGGGCGATGATGCCCGAGTTGGTGCCGAACTGCCACAGCTGCTCGCCGGTGCGGGCATCATAGGCGCGGAAGGCGCGATCGTTGGTGCCGCCGCCGAAGACGAGATTGCCGGCGGTGGTGAGCAGCGAGCCCCACATCATCGAGCTCGGATAGAGCGCACGCCAGGCGCGCTTGCCCGAGTTCACGTCATAGGCCTGGATCTCGCCGTAGAACCCGGCATTCTTGTCAACGGTGAAGCCGATGTCCGGAATGCTCACACCCGTCCACCACTGACCCGCCACATATTCCTGCACCGCGCCCTTGAGATGGCCGCAATGGTTGTCGTTGGACGGGATGTAGACCATGCCGGTGTTCGGGTTATAGGCCTCGAACGGCCAGTCCTTGCCACCCCACAGGCTGGGGCAGAAGCTCGCTTCCTTGCCGGTCCCCGGCTTGTGGTCCATGTCGACCACCGGGCGGCCGGTTTCCGGATCGATGCTCTTGAAGACGTTCTGCTTCACGTAGGCAACGGACGTCACGTAGCCGATATCGCCCGAGGACTTCCGCTCCAGCCAGTACAGATAGCCGTTGCGCTGCGGGGTCAGCAGGCCGGAGACCGACTTACCGCCATGCTGGTAGTCCACGACCATCGGCGCGTTCATCGCATCCCAGTCCCAGGACTCGTTCTGGTGATACTGGAAGTGCCCCTTCATCTTGCCGGTCGCCGGATCCAGCGCCAGGGTCGAGGAGGTGAACAGGTTGTCGCCCGGACGCTGATCGCCGAACCAGGGCGAGCCGTTACCGGTGCCCCAATAGACGGTATCGGTCTTCGGATCATACGTGCCGGGCATCCACGCCGAGCCGCCGCCACGCTTCCAGGTATCCGGCTTCTGCCAGGTATCGCTGCCGGGCTCGCCGGGCGCCGGGATCGAGTAGGTCTTCCAATCCGGCTTGCCGGTCTCGGAGTCGAATGCCGCAATGAAGCCGCGCACACCGAACTCGCCGCCGGAGACGCCGACCATCACCTTGCCCTTCACGACGACGGGCGCGGTGGTCATGTAGTAGCCGGTATGCCAGTCCTCGACCTTCGATTCCCAGGCGACCTTGCCGGTCTTGGCGTCGATCGCCACCAGCACCGCGTCGAGGCCCGCGAAATAGATCTTGTCGCCATAGAGCGCGACGCCGCGATTGGTGTTGTGCAGCGCGCTGAAGCCCTCGGGGATCGGCCGCTTGAAGCGCCAGATCAGCTCGCCGGTGGCGGCATTCAGGGCCAGCACCTGATTATACGGCGTGGCGACGAACATCATGCCGTTGTTGACGATCGGCGGCGATTCATGGCCCGAGTCGACACCGGTCGAGAACGTCCAGACAGGCTGGAGATTCTTGACGTTGCTGGTGTTGATCTGATCGAGCGCGCTGTAGCTCCAGCCCTGGTAGCGGCCGCGCGTCATCAGCCAGTTGTCGGGCTCCGGATTGGTCAGGCGCGCGTCCGTAACCGGGCTGTAGTCGGCGCTGTGGGCGGTTCCCGCAGCTCCCGCCACCAGCAAGGCCAGCAGGCTTGTGCAGGCAAATAGTTTTTTCACGCTTAGCCTCCCTCGTTAAAGCATTTCTACGGCGACGCGGATTTTTTTCAGTCAATCACGGCATCGGACAGAATCCACGTCAATGTTGCCCTGGTCCAACGCGTCCGGAGAACCCTTCAGCGACCGTCGGCGCACCGTTCGCCACCTTCAGGCCAAGACTGGGGAGAGCGCGCGGCGCCGGGCCGCCGATCACCTCGGCCCCGTGCTTGGGGTCGTAGATCGACCCATGGCACGAGCAAAACAACAGGCCCGCCTCGCTCGCCCACATGTTCACGGCGCAGCCCTGATGGGTGCACACGCCGGAGTAGGCGACGACGCCGTCGGCCGATCGGGCACGGGTCGCATCGTCGAACGTCGCCGGATCGAAGCGCGCGAGCAAAACGAGGTTGAGGCGCGACCCATCGCGCACCACGCCGCTCTTCGGGTCGATCGGATAGACCTGCACCTGCGGACCACCGAGGGGAATGTCCTCGGCCTTGACGATCTGTCCCTTCTTCTCGCCGGTCAGGAACGCAAACTGATCCCCGGGTTGCGGCGGCAGGGAAGCAGGCCCCGGCTCGTCGGCCCTGGCCGCACCGGCCAGGAAAGGCACCAGCGCCACACCGGCGCCAAGAATGGCCCGCCGTTCGGCGAACCGGCGGCACGAATCGTCACGTTCCGTCATTGGACCTCCTGCCCTGAACCCAACGTATGACGCGACCGTAATCAACGTCAAGAGCGCTATGGACCCTATGCCGACGCGTCGAGCGCGGTATCGAGGTCGCGGATGAGATCCTCCGCACTCTCCAGCCCGATCGAGAGCCGGATCACATCGTCACCGGCGCCGGCGGCGTTGCGCTGCTCCTCGGTGAGCTGGCGATGCGTCGTCGACGCCGGATGCAGGATCAGGCTGCGGGTGTCGCCGATATTGGCGAGGTGCGAGAACAGGCGCACGGATTCGACCAGACGGATGCCCGCCGCGTAGCCGCCGCGCACGCCGAACGTGAACACAGACCCCGCCCCGCGCGGCAGATATTTGCGCGCGAGTGCGCGATAGGCGCTGGACTCGAGCCCGGCATAGGACACCCACGCGACGTTCGGGTGGGTCTCGAGGAACGCAGCCACTCGTTCTGCATTAGCAACATGACGTTCCATGCGCAGATGCAGCGTCTCGATCCCGGTGATGGTGAGGAACGCGTTCATCGGCGCCAGCGTCGGACCGAAATCGCGCAGCGCCACCGCGCGCGCCTTGGTGGTGAAAGCGAAATCGCCGAAATTCTCGTAGAAGCGCAGTCCGTGATAGGCCGGCTCCGGTTCCGTCATCGAGGGGAACTTGCCGCTCGCCGCCCAGTCGAAGCGGCCGGACTCCACCACCGCCCCGCCCAGCGCGTGGCCATGGCCGGAGAGGAACTTCGTCGTCGAGTGCACGACGATGTCCGCCCCCCACTCGATCGGCCGGCAGAGATAGGGCGAGGCCATGGTGTTGTCGACGATCAGCGGAATGCCGGCGCCATGGGCGATGCGCGCGACCGCCTCGAGATCGACGACGATGCCGCCGGGATTGGCCAGGCTCTCGACGAAGATCGCCTTGCAGCGCGGGGTCAGGGCGCGGGCGAAATTCTCCGGCTCGCGCGGATCGACGAAATGGCAGGTCCAGCCAAGGCGCGGGAAGGACCGGCCGAACTGGGTCAGCGAGCCGCCATAGAGATTGCGCGAGGCGAGGAACTCGTCGCCCGGTTCGAGCAAGGTGAAGAAGGTGAGGAACTGCGCGGCGTGGCCCGACGAGGCGGCCACCGCGGCGCGTCCGCCCTCGAGACTGGCGACCCGCTCCTCCAGCACCGAGACGGTGGGATTTGTCAGACGTGAGTAGATATACCCGAAATTGTGCAGGTTGAAGAGCGACGCGGCGTGATCGACATCCTCGAAGACGTAGGAGGTGGTCTGGTAGATCGGCGTCGAGCGCGCCCCGGTGCTGGGGTCGGGCGCGGCGCCGGCGTGGATGGCGCGGGTCTCGAACCCGTAGGAGAGATTGCGCGGCGGCGGCAGATGGGCCTTGGCCTGGCGCTCGGTGGGCGGCTCGGGCGGACGGTTGCGGATCAGCCCGGAATTGACCCCGCTCCAGGACAGCTCCCCGCCGAGCCGGCCATACTCGATCTTCGGGCAGCGATTCATCACCACCTCGAGCCCCGCCGCCTCGGCCCGCGCCGCCGCCTCGTCGTTGCGCACGCCGAGCTGCATCCACACCACCTTGGCACCAATGGCGATCGCCTCCTCGACCACCGGGCCGACCCGGTCGGAGGCGCGGAAAATCTCGACCATGTCGACCGGCTCGGGAATGTCGCTCAGCGAAGCGCGTACGGTCTCGCCGAGCAGCGTCTGCCCGGCCAGTCCCGGGTTCACGGGGATGACGCGATAGCCCTTGCCCTGGAGGTACTTGTTCACGAAGTAGCTCGGCCGGTTCCAGTTCGCCGATGCGCCGACCAGGGCGATGGTCCGGACGCTGGCGAGGATGCGGCGCAACTTCGCGTCCGAATAGGCGATCGGTTCGAGCATGGCCATGACCCAGCCTCCGCGAGGGGCCGCGATCATCGCGGCCGGTGCCGGGGATGGCAAGCGGTTCAGGCCATCGCTTCCGCCAGCGCATCGCGCAGGCGCACCGCAGTAAATGGCTTGTCGAGCCGCACATGCGGAAGCGCCAGACTGCTCAGATCGCGGCCATGGCCGGTGGCGATGATCACCCGCAGCCCGGGCGACGCCTGTCGCGCTTGTTCGGCGAGGTGCGCGCCGTCCATGTCCGGCAGACTCAGATCGGCGATCAGGACATCGGCGCCGCCATCCAGCAGGCGCAACGCCTCGCCGGCGCTCCCGGCCGCGCGCACCTCGTGACCATCCGCGGCGAGAATCTCGGCGACCACCCCCCGCAGCAGCCCATCATCCTCGGCCAGCACGACGCGCAAGCGTCGGGATAGGTTTGGCGACAAGGCTTGCCGCAGCCTTCGCGCCAGCTCGTCCATCCGCCACGGCTTCGCCAGCAGCCGCGCACCGGGTGGCAAGCCACCGGCCGCCACCAGGGCGTCCTCAGCGTAACCGGACGTGAACACAACCGGCAGACCAGGCCCCACGATCCGACGCGCCCGTTCGGCCATCTCGACGGCGCCGACCGGTCCGGGCATCACCACGTCGGAGAGCAACAGATCGGGCCGTGCCCCGGATTGCAGGATCGCCAGCGCGGCGGCGCCGTTCTCCGCCGTCATCGTGCCGTAGCCGAGATCATGGAGCGCGGCGACGATGGCGCCGAGCACGGCCGGGTCGTCCTCGACGACGAGCACGCTCTCGCCCCGCCCGAGGGGCAGGTCCGCCGCCGGCTCGCCCATCGGCGCCTCCGGAGCGCTGCGAGCGCGTGGCAAATAAAGCCGCGCCGTCGTCCCCGCCCCTGGCGCGCTCTCCAGATCGAGCCCGCCGCGCGATTGGCGGGCAAACCCGTGCACCATGGACAGGCCCAGGCCGCTGCCGCGCACGCCCTTGGTCGAGAAGAACGGCTCAACCGCGCGCACCAGCTGCTCCTCGGTCATGCCGATCCCCGAATCGCGGATCGTGATGCCGACATATTCGCCGCGGGGCAGCGTGTCGGCGCCAATCTGCCGCGGCGCGAGCACGGCGAGATTGGTCGCTTCGACGACGATCTGCCCGCCGGACGGCATCGCATCGCGCGCGTTCAGCACCAGGTTCAGCAGCGCGCTCTCGAGCTGCTCGGGGTCGGCCTGCACCGGCCAGAGCTCCGGCGCTTTCAGGAACACGAGTTCGATCGTCGCGGGCAGCGTATCGCGCAACATCTGCATCAGTTGCCCGACCAGATTTTGAACGTCGACGGGCACCGGGGTCAGACGCTGGCGGCGCGCGAATGCCAATAGCGAGCGCGTGAGGCGCGCGCCCCGCTGCACCCCACCGAGCGCCGCGGCCAGGCGCGAGCGAAGCGGCGATGTCTGATCCACCTGTCGCTCGAGAAGCTCCAGATTGGCCTGAACCGCCTGCAGCAGGTTATTGAAATCATGCGCAACGCCGCCGGTGAGGCGCCCCAGCGCGTCGAGCTTCTGCGCATCGCGGGCCAAGCGCTCCATGTCCAGCCGCGCGGTGATGTCGGCGACCACCAGCATCTGCCCGCCATCCGGCATCAGGCCGCGCCAGACCTCCACGACGCGCCCGTCCTTGCGCATCTCGGCGGCCACGGGGCCGGTTTCGGTCGTGGGCGGCGGCCTGGCGAGAACGGGCGGCTGCCAACCCTCCGTCAATTCCACCAGTTCGGCAAAGTTCATGCCCTGACGCACGCTGGCCCCGTCGATGCCCAACCGCGACGCCAAGCGCTCGTTCTTGATGCGCAGCCGTCCCGCACGATCGAAGATGCCGATGCCTGGTCGCACGATTGCGGCCGCAGCGACGAGCCGCGCGGTCTCCTCGCGCAGGCGCGCCTGGCTCGCCTTCAGCCGCGCGCGCGAAACGAGCAGTCCCAGAACGGTGAGCCCGGCAAGCCCGAAGCCCGCGCCGGTGGCGAGCATCAACAGCGTCAG
>JAKAZO010000002.1:6285-71373 GCA_021815825.1 Pseudomonadota bacterium | reverse complement strand
GCCGCGCGGTCTCCTCGCGCAGGCGCGCCTGGCTCGCCTTCAGCCGCGCGCGCGAAACGAGCAGTCCCAGAACGGTGAGCCCGGCAAGCCCGAAGCCCGCGCCGGTGGCGAGCATCAACAGCGTCAGAAGGTCGGACCGCACCGCGGCCAATTCCGCCTCGAGCCGCGCCCGCTCGGCGCGGGCGGCCTCGAGCAGCGCGCCGGCGCGCTCGCGTAGTTCCTCCTGGGCGCGCTCGCCTCGCCCGGCCATCACGATGGCCATCGCGGCCCGCGTGTCGCCGCGCTGCGCCAGGTCGAGGGTCTGGCGGAGCTCGGTGAGCATCCCCTCGGCCAGCGCGCGCACTTGTGCCGCTCCGACCTCGGCCTGCGGATCGTTCCGCGCCAGCTGCGCCAACCGCGCGAAGTCCTCGTCCAACCGGCGCACGGCGCGCTCGTAGGGGGCGAGGTAGGCGGGCGAACCGGTCAGCAGATAGCCGCGCTGGCCGGTCTCGGCTTCGTCGAGGTCCATCCGCAGCCGGCCGATGCCGAAGATGCGCTCCCGCGCCAGGTCGAGGCGATCTTGCAGCCGCATCGAGCGGCCAAGCAGATCGCCGGTGGACAGCCCGACCCCGCCCAGGAGGCCGGCAATGGCGAGGAGCACCAGCCCGAACACGCCATACCGGCCAATCGGAGACAGGCGCAGCGCAGGTCGCGGCATCGCGGAGCGGTCCTCAGGCGGACGTCCAGAGCGGATCCCTGAGCCGGGTGATGAACGCCGCATGGGCGGCCAGTTCATCCGCGCCCGGGCGGATTACCCGGGGCGTTCGGGCCGCCGGAGCCGCATAGATCACCACCGGCAGGCCGGCGGCTGGCGTGGCCAGCGCCAGGCCGCGCTGGCGGCCGCCCGTGAGTTCGACATAGACCTCGGCCAGCAGCCGGCAGTCCAGCAAGGCATTGTGCGTCGAGCGCTCGGAGAGGTCGATGGCGAAGCGCCGGCAGAGCGCGTCCAGGCTGTTGGGCATGCCCGGGAAGCGCGCCTTGGCCAGGGCCAACGTGTCCACCATGCGGGCGCGGTCCAGGCCGGGGCGGCCGAGACGGGCGAGCTCGGCATCGAGAAAGCCGAAATCGAACGGCGCGTTGTGCGCGATCAGCTTGTCCTCGCCGAAGAACTCCAGCAGGCGCCCGGCGATCGCGGCGAAGCGCGGCTGGCCGCTGAGGCGCGCGGCGCTGATGCCGTGCACCCGCACCGCTTCCTCCGGCACATCGCGCTCCGGATCGACCAGGGTGTGGAAATGCCGTCCCGTCGGGAGGTCGTTGATCAGTTCGAGCGCGGCAATCTCGATGACCCGGTCGCCCGCGGCGGGATCGAGCCCCGTCGTTTCGGTATCAAACAGCACGGCGCGGGACATGTCTGCAACTCCAGAATTAATCGGCGCAGCGCGCGCAAGGCATGGTAGCGGGACAGTCCCGTCCGCACCACGAGATTCGCGCGCCGCCGCTTTTCGGAATCGGACATCTGCCGTGCAATGACGGCATCGATCTCGGCCTGGTTCCACTTCCGCCGCAGCCGCAGCCGCGCCGCCTGGACCGTGCGCGGCGCCGAGACGACGATGACGTAATCGGTCCGCCGCTCGCCGCCGGTTTCGAACAGCAGCGGCACATCCAGCACCACGGCCCGGGCGCCGGCGCGCCGGGCGCGGGCGAGAAAGCCGCGCTCGGCCGCCCGCACCAGCGGGTGCACGATGCGCTCCAGGCGCTCGAGTGCTCCCGGTTCGCGCATCACCACCGCGCGCAGGGCGGCGCGATCGATGACGCCGTCGTGGACCGTGCCGGGAAACGAGGCCGCGATCGGTCGCACCGCTCGCCCGCCGCGGCGCTGCAGCGCATGCACCGTGGCGTCGGCATCGAACACCGGAATACGGGCCCGGCGGAAGCACGCGGCCGCGGTGGATTTGCCCATGCCGATCCCGCCGGTGAGGCCGAGCACGCGCATCCCGGCTCAGGCCGCGGGCAGATCGTCGCCGACGAAGCGGCGGAGCGCCTCATCGACCTCGGGATCGACCCCGAACCAGGCGGCGAAGCCGGGGCGCGCCTGGTGCAGGAGCATGCCCAGCCCGCCCACGGCGATGAGGCCGCGCGCGCGCGCCGCCGCCAGAAGCGGGGTCTCGCGCGGCACATAGATCACGTCCGCGACGGCGAGGCCGGCAGCGGCGCGATCGAGTTCCAGCGCCAACGGAGCCTGGCCCGCCATGCCCGCGGCGGTGGTGTTGACCACCAGCGCCATGTCCGCGAGCGCCGCCTCACGCCCGGCCCAGGGCAGCGCATGGAGCCCGGGGAGCGCCGACGCGAGACGCGTGGCCTCCTCGGCGCGGCGGGCGGTGACGAACACAGCGGCGCCGGCTTCGGCCAACGCCGCGGCCACGGCCCGCGCCGCGCCGCCCGCGCCCAGCACCAGCGCCGGGCCGGCGCCGGGATCGACGCCATGGTCGCGCAGATTGGCGATGAAACCGAACCCGTCGGTGTTGCTGCCGAGGATGCGGCCGTCACGAAACACGAGCGTGTTCACCGCGCCGGCTCGCTCCGCGGACGGGTCACGCGCGTCGCACAGCGCCGCCGCCGCCAGCTTGTGCGGCAGGGTGACGTTGGCCCCGGCGAAGCCCGCCGCCGCGAGCCCCTTCACGGCGGCGGCAAAATGCTCCGGCGCCACCGGCAGCGGCACATAGGCGCCGTCGATGCGATACCGGTCCAGCCAGAACCCGTGCAACCGGGGCGAGCGGGAGTGCCCGACCGGCCAGCCCAGCACACCGGCCACACGCGCCTTGCCTGTCAGAATCGGCATGGCGCAGTCCAAGCACGCGCGCGGCGGCGGATCAAGCCGCGCCGGTCCACGCGATCCGCGTCGGTCACACCGGCGCCGGCCGGCCGCGCCGGCGGCGCTCCGGCACGGAAGGCGACGGCGTGTGCTCCAGCAGCTTGAGCTGACCGATCGCGATCGAGTCGTGGCGCTCCATTTCCGGCATCATGCGGGTGAGGATCTGGAACAGCATCTGCTCCCAGGTGAAACGCTCGGCGGTCGCCCGGCAGGCCTCCCGGAAGTCCACGCGCTGCTTGGGCGGGTCGGCCAGCACGGCGCGGATGGCGCGATAGAGGCTCTCGGCGGAGAACGGGTCGAAATAGGTGCATAAGGGACCGCCGACCTCGGGGATCGCCGAACTGAACGAAGCGATGCACGGCGTGCCGACGGAAAGGCTCTCCAGGACCGGCAGGCCGAAGCCTTCAAAGAACGAAGGATAGATCGTCGCGGCGGCGGCGGAGAGCAGGCAGTATTTCTCGAACTCGGAAACAAATCCCGGCAGCACGAGCCGGCCCGTCGCGATCGCCTTCTCCAGTTCGGGCGGGATCATCTGCTGCTCGCGCAGCCAGCCCATTCGCCCGGCGATGACGATACGCACGCTGTCCAGCAATTCGGGGAACAGCGCCAGCACCTCGAAGATGCGCACGATGTTCTTGCGGGGTTCGCGCGTGCCGAGCACCAGGAAATAGGGATCCGCATCCGCCGGCTCGCGCTCGTTCTCGACCTGGATCGGGAACCACCAGGGCCAGGAGACACCGTTATAGGCCACCGCCAGCCGACGTTCATCGATGCCGAGATAGGCGGCGATATCCTCGACGGTGGCGCGCGAGACGCCGAAGGTGACGGCGTTGCTGCGCAGATCGCTCATCATGCTCTCGGCGTGGTAGCGGATGTTGGCGATTTCGTGGAACTGCGGCGTCACCAATGTCGAGAGATCATGGACGATGCTGCACTCGAGCGGGAAGAGCTGGCGCACGCGCTTGACCGAGGGATAGATGCCAAGTGCGTGTGCGCCCCAGTCGAACAGCGGCACCACACCGTTCTGCGCCGGTCCCTTGAAGAAGTCCCGGTGCAGGAAGAGACCACTGCCGCGCCCCAGCGCATCCTCGACGGCGGCGCGGGTGACGAGGTGATGCTCATAGAAGAAATGCGTCGTCTCCGGCAGCATCCGCAGCAGCACCTGCGCCAGACCAGCGGCCACCACGGGGATGCCGGTCCAATGCTCCTCGAACAGCGGCGAGACGTCATAGTAGATGCGCCAGCCGCTGGCAGCGATGTTGCGTGCCAGCGCGGCCAGCGCTTCCCCGCGCGCAATCGCCGGCAGACGCTCAGGCATGTGCCGCATCCGGCGCGCCTCCGCCACGTCCCAGCAATGCGGGCGGAGCGGCCCGGGCGATCTCCTCGCGGCTGCGCCCGATCAGCGCGGCAACGGCGCGCGCGGACAGCGACGGCACCATGAACAGCCGCGCCCCGAACGCGTCGAGCACGTCGTGGCGCGATTCCTCGTCGGCCAGGACGCTGAAGCGCGGCATGAGCGCCCGCGGCAACGTCAGGTTCGGCGGCGGCGCGACGAGCACCGCCGGCACGCCGAGCGCCGCCAGCCGCGCCAGCGTCAGGGCACATTCCGGATCTCCGCCCTCGACCCAGGCGAGAGGAAAGATATGACGCATCAGCGCCGCCGCCCGGTCCGCCCGCAGACGGGCGAGGAACATCGTCCGCAGCGTCGCCGGCTCGGAGCCGGCCGCGCGCAGCCGCTGGATCAGCCCGGCCACGGTCCCCGCCGTCTCCCAGCTTTCATTGAAGGGGAACACAACCAGCCGCAGCGCCCGATCCTCCCATCGGCCGGCGCGGCACAGGCGCTCGATCAGGGAGGGCACGATGCTGGCGGGGTTGGCCACGTTCCATGGCAGCAGCAGCGGCGACAACCGCTCCGGCCCATCGCCCGCCGCGCCGGCCAGGGTCACCGCGCGCCGCCAGTCCAGCGAGGCGGGCACGCCGCCGCGCTCTCCCCCCCGCCAGGCCTCCCGCCACGATGGCGTATTGAACTCGGCGAAGGAGCCGATCTCCAGGCCGAGCTCGGCGCAGAAGGCGGCATCATCCGCGCCGACCCAGCCGGCCGCCAGCCTCGGAATCGCCCCCGGCGTGGTGCCCGCGATGCTGCTCCCCGGGGCCAGCAGATCGGCCACCGCGGCGCCGTCGTCGAGCATGGCGGTGGGCATCCTGTGTCCATCCAGGCCCGAGAGCGGCGATTGCTCGGGGAAATAGACCAACTGCCGGATGAACCCGGCCGGCACGCGATCGCCGCTGCCGAACGGGTGCTGCGGCGGGCTCGTGGGCAGCAGCGTGTGGCTCTCGCCGGTGAGGATGACGTTGCTGGCCTGCTTAAGCAGCCGGGCGTGCCGCGCCATGCCGAGACGGACATGCAGAAGCCTCTCCGCCGCGCCGACGCTCACGCCGAGACGGCGAAAGGCCGCGAAGCTGTCGGCGGCCGAGAACAGCTCCGGCGCCGGCGCGAGCAACAGGGTCGTGCCCCGCGCCTCCGCGAGCCGTACCAGCGCGCGCAACTGGGCTTCGAAGCCGAACAGGATCTGCGCGCAGGGATGGCGCACCGCGGCGATGACCGCGGCGCGCGCGCCGGGTTCGACCAGCGGCACGCTGGCAACGACGGCATCCCGGGCCCAGAACTCCGCCTCCAGGCGCGCCGACTGCAGCGCGCCGCGGTCACGCCGACGGCCGGCGGCCCCACCCGCTCCATCCGGTACCGGCTTCAACGCGCGGGACTGCGACGCCATGACGCAAGACGGGTTTCACTCACGGATTTCCGTTCCACGATGATCATGGCATTCTCTTCATTCCGCAGAAAGGAGGCAAGGCCGTTATGCGCCCCAACCCGGACCTCGTGCCGAGAGGCAGCATCGACGGCATCGCTGCCGACGGCACCATCGCCGGCTGGGCTTGGCTGCCGGGCTGCACGCAGCGGTGCCACGTGCGCATCCTCGACTCCGATGGCTCAGTGCTCGGCGAGGCACTGGCCGATGTGTTTCGCTCGGATCTGCTGCGCGCCGGCATGGGCCTGGGCCATTGCGGCTTCTTCGCCAGTGTGCGCCGCAAACTGCCGCCCGGCCCCCGCGCGCTTCGCCTGGTGGAGCCGCGGCTGGACCGGCCGATCGGCCGTGAGGTCCTGGTCGATGTGCCGGCACCGCGTCCGGGCGCGGCGCCGTCGGTCTATGTCCGCCCCAGCGCCCGTCCCGCCTGGCGCGACGAGGAGGTGCTGGCCTATCTCGGCCAGTTCGAGCTGGAGCGCCATCGCCAGCGCATGGGCACGGTGCGGTTCGTGGACGTGGTGTTCCGCTACATCCTCAATCGCTGGGCCGACGACGGCGGATTGTCGCGCTACAGCGAAGCGCTGGACGCCGGCGAGCTGACCTGCGAGCAGGTGTTCGCCATTCTGCTCGCGTGCGAGGAACGGAAGGCGATCGCCACCCCTCTGCCGGCGCCGCACGACTACCGGTTTCCGTTCGGCTCCCCCGACCTTGCCGCATTCGGCCAGGACGCGGCCGCCTGAAGCGCCGGTCCGGGCTGCGCGCCTGCGTCTCCCTCCCGCCGTCAGCGCCCAGCGCCGCCGGACGCTACGCTTTCGCCGGCACCAGCCAGCCGGGATTGAGCCCCTCGATGTCCGGGCATCCGAGGAGGGCGAGATTGCGGTCGATCTCGCTCATCAGCACGCGGATGCCATGCGCCGCCCCAGCCTCGCCAGCGAGTGCCGCGGCGTAGAGGAACGGACGGGCGACGAAGACGAAATGCGCGCCGAGCGCGAGTGCCTTGAGCACATCGGTGCCGCGCCGGATGCCGCCGTCGAGCATCACCGTCATGCCGCCGGCCGCAGCCGCCACCGCGGGGAGCGCGCGCAGCGAGGCGACGGCGCCATCGAGCTGCCGTCCGCCGTGGTTGGAGACGATGACGCCGTCGACGCCAAGCTCGCGCGCGCGCCGCGCATCCTCGGCGGCGAGAACGCCCTTCAGCACCAGCTTGCCGGTCCATTGCCGGCGAATCCATTCGAGATCGCCCCAGTTCAGCGCCTCGCGCCCGGCGAACCGGTCCATCGCCCGCGCCGAGAAGGCGGGCACGCCGCGACCGGCGCCGGCATTCTCGAAGTGCAGCAGCCCATGGGTGAGGACACTGCGCGCGGCGATGCCGAGCAGCCAGCGCGGATGGGAGAGCACGTCGGCGAGCAGGCGCGGCGTCGGCCGGAGCGGCAGGGAGAAGCCGTTGCGCTGGTTGTTCTCGCGGTTGCCGGCGACCTGAACGTCCACCGTCACCACCAGCACCTCGTAGCCGGCGCGCGCGACGCGCTCGATCAGCGCGCCGATCAGCGGCCGGTCCGACGGGATGTAGGCCTGGAACCAGGCGGTGCGGCCCTCGCGGGCGACGCGCTCGAGCGGGGTGAGGGAGGCGCCGGAGAGAATGAACGGGATGTTCGCCGCCGCCGCCGCGCGGGCCAAGGCAGCGTCGCCGTCATAGGCCATCAGCGCGGTCGCCCCCATCGGCGCGATGCCGAAAGGCGCAGCGTAGGCGCGGCCGAACAGGGTGCGGGCCTGGTGGCGCACGGAGGCATCCACGAGCACGCGCGGCAGGAAGGCGTGATCGGCGAAGGCGGCGCGGTTCTCGCGCAGGGACGTGTTGGTCTCGGTGGCGCCCGCGACGAAGCCGAACAGGCTGCGCGGCAGCAGCGCCCGTCCGGCGGCCTCGAAATCCTCGAGCGCATAGATGCGCCGCAGCGCCCTCGCCGCCTTACCCGCGGGCGCCGCGCTCACCGTAGCCGGCCGGACTTCGGCCGCTTCGGCCGGCTTGTCTGCAACCACTGGTCCCGTGCTGACGGACATGCTCTCTCTCCCGCGCCATTCCGATTGCCGCGCCTGACACGACTCTGTAGCAGATGGCCTTGGATTGCCAGAGCAGGGCGGGAAATCGGCAGCCATGCCGGCGGCCGGTGGCGGGCGCGCTTGACCTGCCGCTTGTCTCTCCGCATCCAGGCAACATCTAAGCATCCGACAGGAGCGCCCGTCGGCGGGCCAGGGAGTTTTCAGGCATGGAGTTCATGATCGGGCAAACCCAACAGCCGGGCGCCAAACCAGCGGCCGGAGCGCTCGGGGTCGGGGCGCCAGCGGATGGCGGGATGATCGTCGACGGCGATCAGAAGACCTTCATGGCCGAGGTGGTGGACGCCTCGCGCCAGGTGCCGGTGCTGGTGGATTTCTGGGCCACCTGGTGCGGCCCGTGCAAGCAGCTCACCCCGGCGCTGGAGAAAGTCGTCCGCGCCGCCGGCGGACGGGTGAAGCTGGTGAAGATCGACATCGACAAAAATCGCGGCCTGGTGCAGCAGCTCACGCAACTCGGCCTGCCGCTGCAATCGGTGCCAACGGTGGCCGCCTTCTGGCAGGGCCAGATCGCCGACCTGTTCCAGGGCGCGCTGCCGGAATCCGAGGTCAAGCGCTTCGTCGAGGGGCTGCTCAAGCTGACGGGCGGCAGCATGCCGGCGGCCGATCTGCTGGCCGAGGCGCGCGCTGCGCTGGAGGCGGGCGACGCCGAGCAGGCGGGCGAGATTTTCAGCGCTCTGCTGCAGCAGGAGCCCGAGAACCCAGACGCCTGGGGCGGGCTGATCCGCGCCCTGCTGGCCCTGGGGCAGGAAGAGCAGGCCAAGCAGGCGCTGGCGCGGGTGCCAGCGAAGCTCGCCGAGCATGCGGAAATCGCCGGTGCGCGCAGTGCGCTGGCGCTCGCCGAAGAAGGCCGGCAGGCGAGCGGCAAGCTCTCCGCTCTGGAGGCGAGGGTCGCCGCCGATCCGGCCGACCATGCCGCGCGCTACGAGCTGGCCACGGCGCTCAACGCGCTCGGCCGGCGCGACGAGGCGGCGGCATCCCTGCTCGAAATCCTGCGCCGCGACCGGCGCTGGAACGAGGAGGCCGCCCGGCTGCAGCTGCTGAAATTCTTCGAGGCCTGGGGCGTGGAAGATGCGGCGACGGTGGCGGCTCGGCGCAAGCTCTCCACGCTTCTCTTCAGCTGAGCGGGATGGCGGACGGCCCGCCGGGACCGGGGTCCTTGCCGGACACATTCGCGGTGTTTCCCCTGAGCGGCGCGCTGCTGCTGCCGAGAGGCAAGCTGCCGCTCAACATTTTCGAGCCCCGCTATCTGGCGATGACGGAGGACGCGCTGGCGATGGGGCGGCTGTTCGGCATGATCCAGCCGGATCCGGCTTCGCCCCCCCTCGCCCATGGGCCTGGCCTGCACCGGGTCGGCTGCCTGGGCCGCATCTCCTCCTTCAGCGAGACCGACGACGGCCGCTATCTGATCACGCTCAGCGGCGTTTCGCGGTTCCGCATCGCCGAGGAGCTGGAGATGCGGCGCGGCTATCGGCGGGTGCGGGCGGAGTTTGCTCCCTACGCCGCCGACCTCGACGCCGCCGGGCCTTCGCCGCTGCCGATCCCGCGCGCATCGCTGCTGAAGGCGCTGCGCGGCTATTTCCGCACCCGCGGCTACAGCGCCAACTGGGAAGCGATCGAAGGCATGGCCGATGCCGCGCTGGTGGCGACCCTGGCCATGGCCTGCCCGTTCACGCCAGCCGAGAAGCAGGCGCTGCTGGAAGCGCCGACCGAGGCCGAGCGCGCTGCCGCCCTGCTCGCCCTGCTCGAGATCGACACCCATGCGGCGGCAGCCGCCCCCGCGCCCCGCCCGAGCTGAGGAGGAGACCCATCATGACCGAACCCACGCCCGCCCCCACGACGCCCCCGGTCGATCCGCGCCTGCTCGAAATCCTGGTCTGCCCGCTGACCAAGGCGCCGCTCGAATATGATCGTGCGGCCGGCGAGCTGATCAGCCGCGAGGCCGGGCTCGCCTACCCGATCCGCGACGGCATTCCGATCATGCTCCCCGACGAGGCACGCAAGCTCGACTGACGACGATGCAACCCCCGACCGAGATCCGCCTCCACCGGGCCGAGCGCCGGCTGGAGATCGCCTTCGCCGAGGAGCGGTTCAGCCTCCCGGCCGAATATCTGCGCGTGGAGAGCCCGAGCGCTGAGGTGCAGGGACATGGTCCGGGCGAGCGTCGCTGGGTGGCGGGCGCCCGCGGGGTGGGGATCGCCGCGGTCGAACCGGTCGGCAATTACGCCGTGCGCCTCCTGTTCGACGACGGCCATGACAGCGGCATCTACTCCTGGGCGTATCTGCGTCAGCTCGCCCGCGAGCAGGAGCGACGCTGGCGGGAATATCTGCAGGCCCTGGCGGCCCAGGGGCTCCGTCGAGAGCCCTGACGGCTGTATCTTGCGGACGGCTAAGCCCCGCGCCGGCGGGTCAGCGCGCCGGCGTGCAGCACAACGAACAGGACGAAGGCCGCACTCCAGGCCAGCCCGGCGAGGTCGAGCCCATGCGGGTAGAGGGTCCCGGCGAACGGCGCGGCGAGGCGAAGGAGCGCGGCCAGCGATACCAGGGCGAACATCGCGCTCGTCGACCGCGTCGCCGTCAGGGCGCGCCCGCTATGGCCAAGGGTGGCCCGCGTCATCATCGCCAGCGTCATGGTGCCGATCGCACCGACGGTCAGCGCGTGAAGCGCCGTGCTCCCGGGCACGAGCGTCACCATTCCGTTGGCGCCGAGCAGCATCAGGCCGGATCCCAGCCAGAAATAGCCGAGATGCAGGACGCCGAGCAGCGGCTCCGGGGCGGTCGCCGCGCCACGCCAGCGCGCCAGGCGCAGCAGCACCAGAACGCCGGCGGCGAGTTCGGCCAGCGCCGTGAGGCGGCTCTCGGGCACGACCACGAACGCGGCGAGAGCAAGCAACATGCCCCCGAGCGCGGCCCGGTCGAGATGGCCGAACCCGGCCGGCAGTGCCGTGCCCGGCGCGGTCTTGACGAGCCAGTTGCGGGTGAAGCTCGGCACCACCCGCCCGCCGATCAGGCCGATCAGCATCGCCAGCGTCGCCACCCCGACCCGCTCGCCGGCCGCGGCGCTGGGGAGGAGACCGAGCGCCTCGAGATGGATCAGCGCATTGCCCGCGAGCAGCGCGGCGATCGCGACCAGCATCGGCGCGTTGCGCCAGTTCCGCCCGGCAATGATCTCGCGCGCGATCACGGCGAGGAAAGCGACGGGGAAGGCGAGATCCACCGCCGCCGTCACCGCCGGCCCGAGCCAGAAGCTGAGCAGCACGCCGAGCCGCCCCGCCAGCCACAGCGCCGCCAGCCCGGCCAGCGGCGCGCCCTGCAGCGGCATCCGTCCGGTCCAGTTCGGGATCGCGGTGAGCAGGAAGCCGGCGACGATGGCCGCGCCGTAGCCGAACAGCATCTCATGCGCGTGCCAGACGGAAGGCGGCCAACCGCCAGGCGCCGGCAGGCCGCGCAGCATCGCCAGCCAGAGCGGCACAGCGACGGCCGCCCACAATGCGCCACCGAGAAAGAACGGCCGGAACCCGGCGGCGAACAGAGCCGGGCCGGCATAGGTCCGGTAGCGCGGAATCGGTGGCATCGCGCTCAGCGCCGGTAAGGCGCAGGGAGCAAGGCGCGCACCGGCAGCTTCAGAAGGCCGGCCCCATTGGGCAGGATGACCCGCGCCTCGGGGCTGAAATCGAGAAACATCTCCCGGCAGGCGCCGCACGGCGCGACCACCGCCAGTTCCTCCGTCTGCTCCTCCGGCTTCGGCTGACGCACCGCGACGACGGTATCGACGATGCCCCCGCCCTCGAGGACGGCGCGGCCGAGCGCCACCGCTTCGGCGCAGACCGATAGCCGGCCGACCGTGGCGCCGAGATGCAGGCCGGTCCAGATGCGCCCGTCCGCGCCGCGCAAGGCGGCGGCGACCATGTGCCAGACCGGACGCTGATGGCGCCGCAGCGTCGCGCGCGCCGCCGCGATCAGCTCGTGGTCCAGCTCACCGAGCGCGTCGCCCGACTCCCATACAGAGGAAGCGGGCCCTGCCGAGCGATCAGTCAGCCGCTTCTTCCTCGTCCGGCGCCGCCAGCATGGCGTTCGCGACCACACCAGACTGCTCGCGCACGCGGCGCTCGATCGTCTCCGCGATCGCGGCGTGGTCGCGCAGGAACTGCTTCGCGTTCTCGCGCCCCTGGCCGATGCGCTGGCTGTCATAGCTGAACCACGCCCCGGACTTCTCGACCACGCCCGCCTTCACGCCGAGATCGATCAGCTCGCCGACCTTGCTGATCCCCTCGCCATACATGATGTCGAACTCGACCTGGCGGAACGGCGGCGCGAGCTTGTTCTTGACCACTTTGACCCGGGTCTGGTTGCCGACCATCTCCTCGCGTTCCTTGATCTGCCCGATGCGGCGGATCTCCAGGCGCAGCGAGGCGTAGAACTTGAGCGCGTTGCCGCCGGTCGTCGTCTCCGGGTTGCCGAACATGACGCCGATCTTGAGGCGTATCTGGTTGAGGAAGATCAGCAGGGTCTTGCTGCGCGAGACCGACCCGGTGAGCTTGCGCAGCGCCTGGCTCATCAGCCGCGCGTGCAGGCCGACATGGGAATCGCCCATCTCGCCCTCGAGTTCGGCCCGCGGCACCAGTGCGGCGACGCTGTCCACCACCAGCACATCGACGGCGCCCGATCGCACCAGCGTATCGGCGATCTCCAGCGCCTGCTCGCCAGCATCAGGCTGGCTGATCAGCAGGCCGTCGACATCGACGCCGAGCTTGCGCGCATAGATCGGGTCGAGCGCGTGCTCGGCATCGATGAAGGCGCAGGTGCCACCGCGCTTCTGCGCCTCCGCGATGGCGTGCAGGGCGAGCGTGGTCTTGCCGGAGCTTTCCGGGCCGTAGATCTCGATGATGCGCCCGCGTGGCAGACCGCCGATGCCGAGGGCCAGATCGAGCCCGAGCGAGCCCGAGGGAATCACCTCGATCTGCTCGTCGGTGCCCCTCGCGCCCATGCGCATGATCGAACCCTTGCCGAAGGCCCGCTCGATCTGCGCCAGCGCGGCATCCAGCGCCTTGTTCTTTTCCATCCGGTCCAGTCCTTTTTGTCCCGCCAGCGTGCGGGCTCATCGATGAAACCGCACGGCCCGCCACGCGGGCGAAGGCACCCGCCCAGATGGCGCCCCATCGCCCCCAATGGGGCCGCCCCCACGGACGCCCCAATGGACGCCCCCGATGGCCGCACCCCATTCGGCGAAGGCGCAACCATCCAGGGCTGGAGACTCGTCCGTTTTCGCCCTGCGATTGTCCGTTCACCCTGCCACAATAGGGAACAGATCCGCAACAGGCGCGGCCCTTGGCGGAATGCGGCCGGTCGGGCAAGCTTGCCGCGCGTCCGCCAACCGGAAACGTCCGCAACATAAAGTCTACAATCCGTGCTCGACCGCTTCCTTGCCCCTGCCTCCATCGCCGTCATCGGCGCATCGGCCGATCGCACGCGGATCCGCGGCCTCGTGCTGCATCTGCTGCGCAAGAACGGCTTCGCCGGGCGGCTCTACCCGGTCAACCCGAGCACCGCCGCGATCGATGGGCTTCCCTGCTATCCCTCGGTCGGCGCCATCCACGCCCCGGTCGATCTCGCGCTCGTCGTCATCCCTGCGGCGCGGGTCCCGGCGGTCCTGGAGGAGTGCGCCGCCGCCGGGGTGCGCTATGCCGTGGTCATCTCGTCGGGCTTCGCCGAGGAAGGTGCGGCCGCCGCGGCGCTGCAGGCGCGCCTGACGGCGATCGCGCGCGCCTCGGGTATGCGCATTTCGGGGCCGAACGGCGAGGGTTTCCACAACGAGATCGCCCGCGTTTCCGCCACCTTCAGCCCTGCCGTCGATCTCCGCCCCGGATCCGAGCCGTTCGCCGTCGCCGGCGCCGGGCGCATCGGCGTCGTCGCGCAGTCTGGCGGTGTCGGTTTCTCGTTCTACAATCGTGGCCGCGCGCTCGGCCTCGCCTTCAGCAGCATCGTCACCACCGGCAACGAGGCCGATCTCACGGCAGCGGATTTCTTCCGCCATCTGGCCGAGGATAGCGAAACCGGCGCGATCCTGCTGTTTCTCGAGGCGGTGCGCGATGCCGAGGGCTTCCGCGCCGCTGCGGCCGCCGCCGCCCTGCGCGGCAAGCCGGTCGTCGCCGTCAAGGTCGGCCGCTCGGCGGCCGGCGTGCGCGCCGCCGCCTCCCACACGGCCAGCCTGGCGGGCTGGGACGCCGCCTATGACGCCGCCTTCGCCAGCGAGGGGATGCACGTCGCCGCCGACCCGGACGAGGCCGTTGCCATGCTCGCCGCGTTGACGACCTGTCCCCCGGCGCGTGGCCGCCGCGCTGCCGTCATCACCGTCTCGGGCGGCGCCGGCGCCTGGGTGGCCGACGCGCTCAGCGGCGCCGGGTTCGCGCTGCCCGAACTCGCGCCCGCCACGCAGGCGGCGATCCGCGCGTTCATCCCGAGCTACGGGTCGCCCGCCAACCCGGTCGACATCACCGCCCAGGGCGTGACCACGGGCGGCGTCAACCGCAGCATCGAGCTGCTGAGCTCGGGCGAGGACGTGGACCTGCTCGTTGTCGTCACCTCGCTCGCCAGCGAGACGCGGGTGGCGATTCAGCCCGATGCGCTCGCGCCCCTTCTCGCCGCGCGGTGCATGCCGATCCTGTTCCACAGCTACACCCTCGCCTCACCCTTCGCGCGCAAGGCGATGGCGGAGGCCGGAGCGGCGATCCATACCGGGCTGGCGCCGCTCGCCGCCGCCGCGCGCGCGTTGCTCGGCCGCGAGCGGTTCGCGCCGCCACAGCCGCTCATGCTGCCAGAGGAGCTGGCGGCGCGTTTGCGGACGCCGGGCGGCGCGCTGGCCGAGCATGAGGCGAAATCCATGCTCGCCGCGGCGGGCATCCCGCTCGCGCCGTCGCGACTCGTGCGCAGCGAGGCGGAGCTCGCCCCGGCGGCGGCCGCGCTCCGCTTTCCCCTGGCGGCCAAGCTGCAATCGCGCGCGATCGCGCACAAGACCGAGATCGGCGGCGTCCGGCTCGGGCTGCCCGATATCGCCGCGCTGCACGTGGCGTTTGCCGAACTCATGGAGATCGGCGAGCGCGTCGCGCCCGGTGCGATCGACGGCGTGCTGATCGAGCCGATGGCGGCGCCCGGGGTGGAGATGATCCTCGGCGTGGTTCGCGATGCCGTCTTCGGCCCGGTGCTCACGCTTGGCGCCGGCGGCGTGACCGCCGAACTGTTCCGCGACGTCGCCCGCCGGCTCGCGCCCGTCGATGAAGCCGCCGCGCGCGCCATGCTCGCGGACTTGAAATCCGCCGCGCTGCTCGGCGGCTTTCGCGGCGCCCCAGCGGCCGACACCGACGCCCTCGCCGACCTCGCCGCGCGCGTCTCGGCCCTCGCCGCCGCCCTGCCGGCGATCGCCGAGATCGAGTTGAACCCGGTCATCGTGCATGCCGACGGCAAGGGCTGCACCATCGCCGATGCCCTGATCGTGACGACTGCACAGGAGAACCCCGCATGACCGGATCCGCCCGCTTCACCGACATCGCGGTGAGCCTCGCCGACCGCGTCGGGACCGTCGAGATGCGGCGGCCGCCCGACAATTTCTTCGACAACGCGCTGATCGCCGAGATCGGCGCCGCGTTCGAGGCGTTCGACGCGGACCCGGAATGCCGCGCCATCGTGCTGGCCGCGCAAGGCAAGAATTTCTGCGCCGGGGCCGATTTCTCGCGCCGGCCGGCGACCGGCACGGTGGACGAAGGCGGCGGCGCGCAGAAGCACCTCTACAAGGAGGCGATCCGTCTGTTCCGCACGCGCAAGCCGGTGATCGCCGCAGTCCAGGGCGCGGCCGTGGGCGGCGGGCTCGGTCTCGCGCTCGTCGCCGATTTCCGCGTCACCTGCGCCGAGGCCCGCTTCTCGGCCAATTTCGCCCGCCTCGGCTTCCATCCCGGCTTTGGGCTGACCGCGACCTTGCCGCGCCTGGTCGGCCCGCAGCGCGCCGCGCTGATGGTCTATACCGGCCGGCGTATCAAGGGTGAGGACGCGGTGGCGATGGGTCTTGCGGACATGCTCGCCCCGCTCGCCGGCATCCGCGAGGCGGCGCACGGGCTCGCCGTCGAGATCGCGCAGTCGGCCCCGCTCGCCGTGGTGTCGATGCGCGAGACCCTGCGCCGGGGCCTCGTCGATGCCATCGAGGCGGCGACGGAGCGCGAACTGGTCGAGCAGGACTGGCAGCGCCGCACGGCCGATTTCGCCGAGGGCGTCAGGGCGATGCGGGAGCGGCGCCTGCCGGACTTTTCCGGTGCGTAGCGCCCGGCCCCGCGCCCGTGTGAGCCTCGCCGCCCTGGCAGCGCTGCTGCTCGCGGTGTCTACGCCGGCGCGGGCGCAGGATCCCGGCATCACCGCCAGTGCCATCAAGCTGGGCAACACCGCGCCCTATAGCGGCCCCGCCTCGGCCTATGGGACGCTGGTGCGCGCCGAGGCGGCGTATTTCCGCATGATCAACGAACAGGGCGGGATCAACGGCCGGCGCATCGAATTCCTCTCGCTCGATGACGGCTACGTGCCGTCCAAGACGGTGGAGCAGACCCGGAAACTCGTCGAGCAGGAGCAGATTTTCGCCGATTTCAGCCCGGTGGGCACGGCGCCCAACATCGCCATCCACAAATACCTCAACCTGCACAAGGTGCCGCAGCTCTTCGTCAATTCCGGGGCCAGCCGCTGGAACGATGCCGCACACTTTCCCTGGACCGTGGGCTATCTGCCGACCTATGCGATGGAAGGGCGCGTCTACGCCCAGTTCATCCTGCGCACGAAGCCGGATGCGCGCATCGCCGTGCTGACGCCGAACGAGGATGCTGGACGCGACTATCTGCGCGGCTTCAAGGAAGGGCTCGGCGAGCATCGCGACCAGATCGTCGCCGAAGCGACCTACGAGACGACGGATGCCACCGTCGATCAGCAGATCGTCGCCTTCCAGAGCGCCGGCGCGGATGTCTTCTTCGACGAGGCGACACCGAAATTCGCCGCCCAGGCGATCCGCAAGGCCGCCGCGCTCGGCTGGACCCCGCTCATCATCCTGCCGACGGTCTCGAACTCGGTCGCGGCGGTGTTGAAACCTGCCGGGCTGGCGCATGCGGTTGGCATCGTCACCGGCGCCTATCTCAAGGATCCCAACGATCCACGCTGGGCCGCGGATCCCGGCATGGCCGAGTGGCGCGCCTGGATGCGGCGCTACTATGGCGATGGCGACCCTGCCGATGTGCTCAACGTCAATGGCTACACCGCCGCGCAGCTCATGGCGCTGGTACTGACGCGCTGCGGTGATGATCTCAGCCGTGCCAACCTGATGCGCCAGGCGAGCACGCTCGCCGGCGTCACGCTGCCGATGCTGCTGCCCGGTATCCACATCAACACGAGCCCGACCGACGTGACGCCGATCCATCAGCTGCAGATGGCCCGCTTCGACGGCAAATCCTGGGTGCTGTTCGGCGACGTGATCGAACCCTGACCGGCGCCAGAGCCGCCTCCGGTGGGCTTGGGCCGTTTCAGCCTGGAGCGGATTCTATCGCCGTGCTCGCAGCGCAAGCTCGTCGATCACTGCCTGCGCGCGCCGTTCCTGCTCGGAGAGGGTTTCGGCGTGGTGGCGATCGAGCAGCAATTCGGTGGCACGGACGGCGGTGCGGGCGGCCAGCAATGCCGCGCGCGCCTGCAACGCTTCCGCTTCCGCCGCTGCCGCCGCCGCTTGGGCCGCCGTCACCGCGCTGCGCCCGGCGGGGAGCCAGAGCGCAAAGTCACTGAGCTCCTCGCGCGGCGCCGGCGCCGTGCTCAGCGTCGCGGCCGCGAACCCGGCCTCGCTTTCGATCCGCGCCACCGCCGCCGCGTGGGCGGCGCGCGCGATATCGTGCCGCTCGGCGCGCTCAGCGAGTTCCCGTCCCGCCTGCTCGACGCCAAGGTACTGAACCCGGTGCAGGGTCTTCAGGGCGCTCAGCCGCCGCGCTCTGCTCATGTCGCACTCCGCCAGGGCAACCCGTCATGCGGGCTGATGCTGCCCTGCTCACGGTTAAGATTTTCTGCCCTCGATCAGATCCTGGGCGAAATGACCACGACCCAGAAGCCGGTCGCAGCAGCGGTTTTCCGCCGCTTTGCGCTTGCCAGCGCAGCCGGGGACGGCGTACAAATTCGCGGTCTCGGAGACAGGACGCCGGCGACACGCGTTCCTTGACGCGCGTCCCCGCTTACTTGGCTGTGCTCTACAAAATGAACAGGGAGCCCACAATGCCACTCAGCCGCCGCAACGCTCTGCGGAGCGTCGCTGCCGCGTCCGCGACGCTGGCCGCGCCTGCCATTTTCCGCCATGCCGCACTCGGCGCGGACCCGATCACGGTCGTCGGCATCCACGACGCCTCGGGCGGCCTCGATATCTACGGCCAGCCAATGATCGCCTGCCTGGACTTCGCGGTCGACGAAGTGAATGCCAGCGGTGGCTTGCTCGGGCGCGAGATCAAACTGATCAACTACGACCCGCAATCGAACATCCAGCTCTACACCCAGTTCGCCACGCAAGCCGCGACCAGCGATCACGCCGCGGTCGTGCATGGCGGCATCACATCGGCTTCACGCGAGGCGATCCGCCCGATCCTGCGCCGCTACAAGACGCTTTATTTCTACAACACCCAGTACGAAGGCGGCGTCTGCGACCGCAACTGCTTCTGCACCGGCTCCACGCCAGCCCAGAATGTCCAATCCCTGGTCCCATACATCATGAAGAAATGGGGCAAGAAGATCTACATCGTCGCTGCTGACTATAATTATGGCCAGATCACGAGCAAATGGCTGACCAAATACACCCGTGAAGGCGGCGGTGAGGTCGTCGCGGTGGATTTCTTTCCGCTGAACGTCACCGATTTCGGACCAACGATCCAGAAGATCCAGCAGGCCAAGCCGGACATGGTTATTTCGGCATTGGTCGGCGGCGCGCATGTCTCCTTCTATCGTCAGTGGGCGGCCGCCGGGATGAAAAAGCGGATTCCGATGGCCTCGACCACGTTTGGTGGCGGCAACGAAAGTCTTTTGCTTTCCCCTGAAGAGGGCGACGGCATCGTCGTTGCGTTCAGCTACTTCCAGGAGGTCGACAACCCGGCGAACAAGGCGTTTCTCGAGAAGTTCCACGCCAAGCTCGGCGCCAAGGCCCCGTATCTCGGTGGCGAGCTGGCGATGCGCACCTATACCGGCTTCAATCTCTGGGCGGCGGGCGTGCGCAAGGCGGGCTCGATCGATCGCATGAAGGTGATCGAGGCACTCGAAACGGGGATTGGCGTCGATGGGCCGCCGGGACGGACCGTGCTCGACGGCAAGACCAATCACGTCTCGCTGGATGTGTATTTCGCCGAGGTTCAGAATCATGGCTTCAAGATCCTCGAGCACTTCCCCGACCGGCCGCCGGCCGACACGGCCTCCGTCTGCGACCTCGCCGCTCACCCGAACACCGACAAGCAATTCGTCGTCGATGTGAAGATCTGACGGCCGGTGATGAGTCTTGCCCTGGCGGTCGGCCTGCAGGCGCTGACCGGCGTTGCCATGCTGCTGATCATCAGCCTCGGACTCGCCGTGATCTTCGGAATGATGCGCGTCATCAACCTGGCGCACGGCGAGTTCCTCATGCTCGGCGGCTACAGCGCGATCCTGGCGGTGCGGCACGGCGCGAACATCTGGGTGGCGATGCTGGTGGTGGCACCATTGGTGGTGGGGCTGCTCGGCGCCATTGTCGAACGCCTGGTCATCCGGCGGCTGTACGGCCGCATGGTCGATACGATGCTGGCGACCTGGGGGCTGTCCCTTGCACTGATCGGCTTCGTCAGCATGATCTTCGGTAACACCGTGGGCGGGTTCTCCGCCCCGCTGGGCAGCGTCGATATCGGTGGCTTCTATACATCCGCCTACTCGCTGTTCCTCGTCTTCGCCGCAGCGGTGATGGTCGGAGCGGTCTGGCTGGTGCTCCGTCACACGCCGTTCGGCCTGCTGGCGCGGGGGACGATGCAGAATCCCGAGATGGCGAGCGCGCTCGGGGTCGCCACCGAACGCGTGTATGCGGTGACCTTCGCCGCCGGCGCCGCGCTCAGCGGCCTCGCCGGCGGTCTCATCGCGCCGCTGTCCGGTGTGGTTCCGACCATGGGCACCGCCTATATCGCCAAGGCCTTCATCACCGTCATCACCGGCGGCGCCGCGATGCTCGCCGGTACGCTCTCGGCCTCGGTGCTGCTCGGCGCGGTCGGCGTGCTGGCGACGTTCCTGACCACGCCGGTGCTTGGCGAAGTGGTTCTGCTGGCGGTTGCGATCATTCTTGTGCGTCTGCTGCCGCACGGCATCACCGGGCGCTTTTTCCGGCGGGCGCTGTGAGCTGGCGGAGCGCCATGGAGATCGCGGCGGCCGCGCTGCTCGCGGTGCTCGCGGCGCTCGTCCTGCCGCGCGTGGCCGAATTGTTCGTGCTGATCAATGCGACCGTGTTCGTCTCGATGGCGATCCTGGCGCTGAGTCTGGCGCTGATCTGGGGGTTCGGCGGCATTCTCTGCTTTGGCCAGACGGCCTTCTTCGGCCTCGGCGGCTACGCCTATGCCGTCGCCGCGCTCAACCTCGGCGATTCCGCCTATGCCGTGCCGATCGCGCTCGCGGTGCCGGCGCTGGCCGCGCTGGCGCTTGGCTATTTCATGTTCTATGGCCGCATCAGCGATGTCTATATCGGGGCCATCACCCTGACCGTCTCGCTCATCCTGTTCAATTTCGCGAACTCAACGGCCGGCGATCAATGGCATATCGGCGAGGCGCCGCTCGGCGGATTCAACGGCATCCCGTCGACGCCACAGCTGAATGTTCCGGGCGACCCGGATGCGACGCTGAGCCCGCAAGCGATCTTCGTGGTCGCGGTATTGTGCCTTGCGGCCTGCTACGTGCTGGCGAAACTCGTGCTGGCGAGCCGTTTTGGTCGCATCGTCGTCGCCATTCGGGAGAACGAGGTCCGCGCCGAGCTGCTTGGCCATGACGCGCGCCGCTACAAGCTCGGCATCTTCACGCTTGGCGGCCTGATCGGCGGGCTTGCCGGCATTCTGTTCGCAAATTGCGTCTTCGTCAGCCCGACCATGTTCTCTCTGTTTTATTCCGGCCAGGTGATCATCTGGGTGATGGTCGGCGGTGTCGGTACGCTGTTCGGCCCGATCCTCGGCGCCATGCTGTTGCAGGGGCTGACGACCTGGGCCGGCACGCTGCCGGGCATCAACCCGAATGCGATCCTGGGAGTGATCCTGATGCTGGCTGTGCTGCTGCTGCCAACAGGGCTGCTGCCGGGCGCGACGGCACTGCTCGGCAGACTGCGCCGACGGACCGCGCCATGACCGCGCTGCTCGAAGCGCGCGATGTCGTCATGCGCTTCGGGGGCGTCGCCGCGGTGGATGGCGTCCAATTCGCCGTCGATCAGGGCGAGTTGCGTGGGCTGATCGGGCCGAACGGCGCCGGCAAGAGCACGCTGTTCAAGTGTCTCACCGGACAGTTGCGGCCGACCGCCGGGCGCATCCTGCTGCGCGGGCAGGACATCACCGGGCTGCCGAGCTTCGCCATCGCGCGGCTCGGTGTCGGCATCAAGACACAGGTACCGTCATTATTCGATGGGCTGAGCGTGCGCGAGGGAATCATGATCGCGCTGCGGCGCCAGCATGGCGAGCGCGCGGCCCGCGGGCTGGCCGGCGCAGCGCTGGAGCGGCTCGGCATCGCGGATCTCGCCGATCGCATGGTGGGACTGCTCGCACACGGGCAGCGCCAGCTCGTGGAGCTCGCGATGGTGGTCGCGCCGGAACCCGACCTGATCCTGCTCGATGAGCCGACCGCGGGGATGAGCCTGGAGGAGACGCGCCGTGCCGCGGAGGTGATCCGCGATCTCAATCGCCACCACACCATCGTCGTGGTCGAGCACGACATGCAATTCATCCGCTCGATCGCGCGCACCGTCACCGTGCTGCATCAAGGCCGCGTGCTGGTCGAGGATGAGGTCTCACGCGTGCTGTCGGACCCGCGCGTGCGCGATGTGTATCTCGGCCGTCAGGTGGCTGCGTGATGCTGGAGGTGCGGGATCTCGTCGCGGGCTACGGGCGCATCCGCGTTCTCGGCGGCGTGTCGCTCACCGTTCCGGAGGGCGCGTGCGTCGGCATTCTCGGCCATAACGGCATGGGCAAGAGTACGCTGCTGAAGGCGATCCTCGGTCTGCTGCCCTGCGAGGGCGGGCAGATCCGTTTCGATGGCAGGAACATCGAACGCCTCGCGCCGCATGCGAGGGTGCGGGCCGGGCTCGGCTACGTGCCGCAGGGCCGGATGATCTTTCCTTCGCTGTCGGTGCGTGAGAATTTGCGCTTTGCCCTCGTTGCCAAGCCCGGCAGCGACGCAGCGCGCATCGAGACCGTGCTGGCGGATTTTCCTGAGTTGACGCGGCTGCTCGACCGGCCGGGCGGGGCGCTTTCGGGCGGCGAGCAGCAATTGCTCGCGCTCGCCCGCGCTCTGGTGGGCGCGCCACGGCTGCTGCTGCTCGACGAGCCGACCGAAGGCATCCAGCCCTCCATCGTGCAGGCGATGGTCGACCGGATCGGCGCCCTGCGGCGCTCGCATGGGCTGAGCGTGCTCCTGGTCGAACAGAATCTGGACTTCATCCGTGGCCTCGCCGACCGTGTGGCGCTGATCCATCGCGGCCGCATCGTGCGCGAGTTTCCGCGCGAGGAGCTCGATGATCCGGCGCTGGTGGAGGAGTTCATCGGCACCACGGCCTGACGACGACGAACAACTGAACAGGGAGAACGGTGATGACGCTACCGACGGTAAAGATGCCGACACTCGATCAGGTGCGCGACGTCGCGGCCGAGCTCGGGATGAATTTCAGCGACGTGGATCTCGCCGCCCATCACGCCGCGTTTGCCGGCGGCGTGGCAGCCTACAACCTCATCGACCAGATGCCGGACGAACTGCCGCGGGTGACGTATCCGCGCACGCCCGGTGCCCGCCCCGCGCCGGAGGACAATCGCTACGGTGCTTGGTACATCAAGACCGAGGTGCAGGGCGCGGCATCCGGCAAGCTGAAGGGCAAGAAGATCGCGCTGAAGGACAATATCTGCCTCGCCGGCGTGCCGATGATGAACGGCGCCGCCACGCTGGAGGGCTACGTCCCGGATGTCGACGCCACCGTCGCCCAGCGCGTGCTCGACGCCGGCGGCACCATCGTCGGCAAGACCGTGTGCGAGTATTTCTGCTTCTCCGGCGGCAGCCACACCTCCGCGACCGGCCCGGTGCACAACCCGCGCCGCATGGGCTACTCGGCGGGGGGGTCCTCCTCCGGCTCGGCGGCGGTGATCGCCGCCGGCGAGGTGCCGATGGCCCTCGGCGGAGACCAGGGCGGCTCCATCCGCATGCCCTCCTCCTATTGTGGCATCTATGGGATGAAGCCGACGCATGGGCTGGTGCCCTACACCGGCATCATGCCGATCGAGTTGACGCTCGACCACACCGGCCCGATGTCCGCCACGGTCGAGGACAATGCGCTGCTGCTCGAAGTGCTGGCCGGGCCGGACGGGCTCGATCCGCGCCAATATGGCGGCATGGCGAAGCCCTATCGCGACGTGCTCACAAAGGGCGCGAACGGGCTGCGCATCGGCGTCGTCGAGGAAGGGTTCGGCCTGCCGCAGTCGCAGGCCAAGGTGGACGCGCTGGTGCGTGCCGGCGCCGAACGCTTCAAGGGGCTCGGCGCGAGCGTGGAGGCGGTTTCGATCCCCATGCACCGGATGGGCAACGCCATCTGGTTCCCGATCGCGGCGGAAGGCGCGATGGTGCAGATGATGCAGGGCAACGGCTTCGGCTTCAACTGGCAGGGTCTCTATCTCACCTCGCTGATGGACAAGCACGCCGGCTGGCGCGAGCGCGCCGACGAACTGTCCGACACGCTGAAGAGCACCATGCTGATCGGCCATTTCATGGCCACCCGCTATCGTGGCCACTACTACGCGAAGGCGCAGAACCTCGTCCGGCGGCTGCGGCGCGCCTATGACGAGGCGCTGGGACGGTTCGACCTGCTGCTGATGCCGACGCTGCCGATGGTGGCGACGAAGCTGCCCGCGCCGGACGCGCCGGTGGGTGAGATTCTGGATCGCGGCTTCGAAATGCTGCCGAACACCTCACCCTTCGACTGCACGCATCATCCAGCGATGAACCTGCCCTGCGGCCTGGCCGACGGGCTGCCGGTGGGAATGATGCTCATCGGCAAGATGTATGACGAGGAGACGATCTACCGCGCCGCCGCTGCGTTCGAAGCCGGTGTGGAATGGATGAAGCAGACGGCCTGAGTCGCAGCCCGAGGGCGGTGGGGCCCGCAGACCCCACCGCTTCGAGGGGCAATGCACGGGAACTCCGTGGCAGGGATCATCCGGGCCATGCCCACGGCGTGGCACGCGGACCGTGCTGGATCGCCGCGCCAGATTGGCGGCCGTCGCGCTGGACGGTTAGCGCGAGATGACCGCAGGTGGAATCGGCGCAGCTCTCAATCACGCGATCAAACAGAGAGCTGGAGTGGGGAGGCTGAGCGGAAGCGATGTCGTCTTACGCCAGCGGATCAGCCACTGACCGGAGCCTATCGGCGCCGACGACCCCAGCGCCGCCATCACACGCGATGCCGGCGGCGGCCGGCTATGGCGTTCGCATTTTATACCGAAGTGGCGTCCCGTAGGGGATTCGAACCCCTGTTGCCGCCGTGAGAGGGCGGCGTCCTGGGCCTCTAGACGAACGGGACCGCGGTGGGCGGAGTATAGAGGGAAGCTCGCCGGCTGCAAGCCGTGCCGGAGCGAGCGTGCCGGAGCGAGCGTGCCGGAGCGTGGCCGCGCGGCATCGGCTTGTTGCCGGCATCGGGGGGCCAGCATCGGGGGGGCGAGCATCGGGGGCCGGCAATCGGCGGGTGCTGGCGTTCGCGGCCTTGCACCGGACTGGTGTCCCCGGCGGGATTCGAACCCACGGCCCCAGGATTAGGAATCCTGTGCTCTATCCGGCTGAGCTACGGGGACAGCCAAGCCATGGAAGCCCTACTCATAGGGGAATCGCGCGCCACCGTCAGCCCCGGTCTCGCGCCCTCCGGCGGATGCAGCGCTCGCTTGCCGAGGCGTCCCGCGCGGCGGTAGATCATCGCCCATGAATCGACGAATGGCCGTCCTGGCCCTGCTGCTCGGCCAGCTCCTGTGGCTGGCACCCGCTTCCGCCAGCGACGTCCTCGCGGGCGAGGCGCCGACGAGCGCGGTGATGAGCGCGGTCCACGCCCAGCGCTGGGATGAGGCCGCGGCCGCCGCGGCGCGATTTGCCGACCCGGTCGCCGCGAAGCTCGTGGTGTTCTACCGCGCCCTGACGCCGGCCGCCGCCGGTGCAGGCGAGATCGCGGATTTCATCGCTGCCAACCCGGACTGGCCACAGCAGGACCTGCTGGCCAGGCGTCGGGACGAGGCCCTGGCGGCGACGGCGGACGACGCCGAGGCCGCGCGGCTGTGCGCGCGCATCACCCCAACCCTCCCCGGGGCCATGCTGCGCTGCGCCAGCGCGGAGGCAGCGAGCGCGCCGGACGCCGCAGCCACGGCAGCGCGGGCCGCCTGGCGCGCCGGGATCGCGTCCGGGCGCGGCGATGCGCCCGCCGAGGCGGACTTCCTGGTCCATTGGGCTCGGCTCCTGACGCAGCAGGATCAATCCCGGCGGCTCGATCGTCTGCTGCCGAACAGCCCGGAGGCGGCGAGCCGGCAGGTCGCGCGTCTCGACGCCTCCGCCCGCCGGGTAGCCGATGCCCGCCTGGCGCTCGAACGCGATGCGCCGGAAGCCGGCGCGTTGCTCGCCGCGCTCGGTCCGGCCGAACGGGCGGAGCCGGGGCTGCTGCTGGACGCCGCGCGCTTCCTCCGCCGCGCCGGGCAGATCGACGCCGAGCTCGCGCTCTTCCGCGCCGCGGGTACGGAGGCGACCGCAAGCGAGCACTCCGCCGCGCTCTGGTCCGAACGGGAGCGGCTGGCCCGTGCCCTGCTCCAGCGCGGCGATGCCGCGGCGGCGGCGGACCTGGTCGACGCGGCCCGGCCGGCGGGCGAGGAGGCGCGGCTCGATGCGGCCTTTCTCTCCGGCTACATCGCGCTGACCGCGCTGCACGATCCGGTGCGCGCCAGCGCCCGGTTCACCGTTCTCACGACCGAGTCGCACGCCGCGATCACACAGGCGCGCGGGCACTACTGGCTGGCCCGCGCCGCCGCCGGAGACCCCGCGCGCGCCGCGGCGGAACTGGCGCAGGCCGCAGCCTGGCCGACGACCTTCTATGGCCAGCTCGCGATCCTCGCGCAGGGCGCAGACCCCGCGGGGCTGAACGCGCGCATCCGCGCGCTGCGCGACCCGGTGGCAACGCGCGCGCAGGGCCTCGCGTTCGCCGGGCACGAGGTGGCGCGCGCGGCCGCGCTTCTGGTCGCCTGGGGCGAGCCGCGGCGGGCTCGCCCGTTCCTGACCACGCTCGCCGCCGTGGTCGCCGAGCCCGAGGAGCGCGCCCTCGCAGCACAACTGTCCCTGGCCTTCGGCATGCCCGATCAGGCGGTGATGATCGCCCGCCGCGCGGGCCGGTCCGGGCTGGTGCTGGCCGAGAGCGGCTGGCCGCTCGCCGCCGACCCGCCGCCGGGGCTGGTGGCGCCCGCGGTGGCTCTTGGCGTCATCCGCCAGGAGAGCGGCTTCGATCCCGAGGCGGTGAGCCCGGCCGGCGCGCGCGGCCTGATGCAGCTCCTGCCCGCGACTGCGGCCGAGCAGGCACGCAAGCTCGGCGCGCCGGTCTCCGCCGTCGCGCTGACGACGGATAGCGGCTACAATCTTCGCCTCGGCGGCGCCTACCTGGCCGAGCTGATCGACCGCTTCAGCGGCACGCTGCCGCTCGCGCTGGCGGCCTACAATGCGGGCCCGACGAACGTCCATCGCTGGCTCGACGCCAACGGCGATCCGCGCGCCGGTGCTCTCGATACCATCGACTGGATCGAGCGCATTCCGCTCGCCGAGACCCGCAATTACGTCGAACGCGTGATCGAGAACATCGCCATCTATCGGGCCCGGCGCGGCGAGGCGCTGGCCTATCCCCTCCCCGCCTGGCGGCCGCACTGACGCCGCGCCACGGCACCATGGACCGGCTTGCGCGGGGCGTGGCGAGCGGCGCCGGGATTGGCTACGCGCCGCTGGCGCCGGGAACGGTGGCCAGTCTCGCGGCGGCGCTGCTGGCCGCGGCGCTGCTCATGATCGGCCCACCGGCGCTTTGGCTGGCAGCGGCGCTGGCCGTGCTGGCCGGCGCGGGAGCGCTTGGCGCGCTGGGTCCGATCGGCGACCCGGGCTGGGTGGTGATCGACGAAATCGCTGGACAATGGCTGGCGCTCTCGGTGCTGGCACGACCGGCTCCGCTCGGTCTGCTCGCCGGCTTCGCGCTTTTCCGCCTGTTCGACATCGCCAAGCCGGGGCCAGTCGGGTGGTTCGATCGCCGCGCCGGCGCGTTTGGCGTGGTCGGCGACGATGTCGCGGCCGGGCTGCTCGCCGCAGCCATTCTGTGGGTGGCACAGCGCGTCTGGCCCGGCCCGCTCGGCGGCTGAACCGCCGGCCCGATCGGGCTGCCTGGGTCAGGCGGCGCGGCTACGCAGCAGCCGATCCCGCTCGAGGCAACGCAGACCGACGATCTGGCGGAGATTGCCCTCGACATAGGAGGCCATCTCGGACGGCATCGCCGCCATCTCGATCTCGATGCGCATGGCGTCGCCGATGCGCTCGGCTGTCAGCCTGTCCACGACGAGGTCGCGGCGGGCGAAGGGCGCGAGGACGCGACCGAGCAGGCCGGGCTCAGCGTCCGCGAGCAGGGAAAAATGGATGAAAACGGTGGGTTCGGCGGACATGACGGGGGCTCCGGAGTGAAGCACGCACGGCGCGGGCGACGGCTGCCTCAGGCAGCCGTGGCGGTAATTCGCGCGTGGAGCGTCCAGACCGTCATAGGCATAGGCTAGCGCCGGCAGCGGCTGGATTCAAGCCGATCAACGCGGGTTGGCCGCCGGCAGCCGGAACAGCGGCACCTGGCCGACCGATATCACGCGGTCGCGCAGGCTGAAGGGCGCCTCCAGCACCGGCTTGCCGCCCCCGGCCGGCGTGCGGGCGAGCAACAGCAGCATCGCATCCACGGCGAAACCCGCACGCCGGTCCAAGGTGCCGTTCTGGACCAGCTCCGCGACGGCGCGCGCGGGATCGACCACGCGGATTTCGCCGACGCCGTCCGGTTGCCTGGCCGCGTCGAAGCCCAGGGTGAAATGCCCGGTCAGATCCAGCGCCCCGGCGCTCAGCGCGACATGGCGCAGCAGCAGCACGGCGCTGCCCGGCAGCGCCGCCGCGGCCCCTGCCCGCTCCGCCTCCGCGTCCGTCTGCAGACGGTCGATCCGCCCGCCGAAGGGCCAATGCCCGCTCGCCGGCAGGGTGATGGCTCGGGCCTCGATCCGCGCGGCGATACCACCTGCGGCCGAGGCGCCGTCCAGGACGGGTGGCGGCCACGTGACGTGGGCATCGAGCGTTTCGATCGCCAGCCCCTTCGCCGCTGCACCGGTCCCGCGCAGTCCGGCAACGTGCAGCGCTGCCGCTTGCGGCGGCTGGCCGAGCGCGAGTGCCACGTCCAGCAACAGGACGTCCGTCGTGTAGGCGAGTTCGGGCAACCCGCCGAGACGCAGCGCCTGCTCGCCGTCGGCGCGGACCACCAGTTTGGTGGGATGGCGAACATCCAACCCGACCTCCAGCCGCCGCGCCCGCCAAGCGATGCCCCCGGGAACCTCGCGCGCCGCGCCCGCGGCGGTGACCTCGTCCAGCACCAGCCGCGCCGCCAGCGGCCAGCCGGCGCGATGCGAGGCCCCGGTCTGGATCGCCCAGCCGCTCTTCGCGCTCTCGGCAACGATGCGGGCCTCGGCGCCCTCGAGCTGCCCCGTCACCAGCCACCAGGCGAGACCGTCGAGCACCACGACCAGCGCGACGGCGCCCAGAACCCCGCGCAGGATCAGCCTTAGTCCGCGCGGCATCGGCCAGCCTCCAGTCGCCCGCTCTCCAGGCCCCCACTGCCCCTCATCCCCAGCCCCGCCATGCCGCGATCAGGGCGCCTGATCTTTGAAATAAACATATATCCTTCAATATATTATGAGGCGAGGTTGGCGCTGCTTGGCAGCCCGGCGGACGCGCCCCCCACAGGGTTGTCCACAAGCGGGGCGGCACCACCGTAGAAGATTTCTTCCAGCCGAAGGATCAATTCGGCCCGCGACAGCCCCGCCGCGATCGGCGCCTGGATGCTCACGCGAATGGCGCCCGGATATTTGCGAAAAGCGCGCCGGCCCCAGTGCTGCCCCGAGTTGGTGAGCACCGGGAACACCGGCAGGCCGGTCGCCGCCGCCATCGCGGCGATCCCCGGTTGCAGCGCCACGCGCTGGCCCGGCGCCGTGCGCGTCCCCTCGGGGAAAATCACCATCTGGCGGCCTTCGGCAACCGCGCGCCGGGTCCGGCGGATGAGCTCGCGCAGCGCCATGGCCCCGCCAGCGCGATCGACCACGATCATCCCCGCCCGCACGGTCAGCGGCCCGAACAAGGGAATGCGCGTGAGCTCCTGCTTCATCACATAGGCAGGAAGCGGCAGCAGCGTCAGCCAGACGAGCGTGTCGAAGGCGGACTGGTGCTGGGATGCGATCAGCGCCGGGCCGGCGCGGGGCAGGTTCTCGGCGCCCTCGAGCGTCACCGTGACATGGCAGATCCGCGCCAGCCCGGCCAGCGTCAGCCGGGCCCAGAGCTGGGCCAGCGCCAGCGCATGGTCCGGCGCCAGCAGGCGCAACACCATCCCGCCGAGTCCGAGCACGAAGGTGAGACCGAAGAAATACACGTTGAAAACCGTCGAGCGCAGCATCGTCATGCCCGCGCTCCCCGGCTCCGGCCGCCGCCGAGCCGCTCACTCTCGACCCGGGATCCGGGACCGCGCTCGCGCATCGGCAGAAGGTGGCTGAGGCCGGTTTCGACCACCAGCCATTTGCTGTACTCCCCTGCCAGCAGCCGCAGCGCCGGCCAGCTCTCCGGTCCGCCGAGCGAGGACGGCATGACCGGCGCCGGATGGAGCACCAGGTCCGGCGCGGAATGGCCGATTTCGGCCAGCGCGCGCGGCATGTGGTAGAACGCCGTGACCACGATCAGCGACCGCAACCCGTTTGCGCGGGCCCAGCCGGCAACCTCGCGGGCGTTGCCGCGGGTCGAGGCGGCGCTCCGTCCGAGCGTCACCCTGGGTGCCAGCGGCGCCGGATCGAGCCCGCTGCGGCGCGCCAGGCGCCCCAGATCCACCGCGCGGTCCACGCCGGAGACGAGCAGCAGCCGCGCCCGGCCGGCCGCCAGCAGCCGCAGGCCCGTCTCCACCCGCTCGGCGCCGCCCGTCAGCACCACGATGCCGTCCGCGCCGCTGGTTTCGTGCGGCAACTCGGCGGCACTGCGGACGAACCACGCGAAACCGCCGGCCCAGGCGAGGCCGGCGACGAGCCCGGCCAACGCCGCGCCCCGCAGCAGCCGGACATGGGCCCGCCCGATCATGGCAGCCCGCGCAGCCAGGCGCGCACCGTCGCCTGGGCGGTGAGCCAGCCGATCGCTGCCGCAGTGGCGGCGAGCGCGGGCAGGACCAGCCACAGCAGCGGCGGCACCGCGGCGGCGAGCAACGCCGGATCGGCGGCCGCGCCGATGTCACGGCGCAGGAATGGCAGGGCGAGGAGGCCGAGTGCGAGCAGGACCGGCAGCGCCGCGACCGCGCCGGCGGTGCCGCCGAGCCCGGCCAGCCAGGTGACCCGGCGGGCGAAGCCGGCGGCGATGTAGGCGTCCGTGGCACCGAGCAGATGGACGATCTCGATCGCCTCGCGCCGGGCGGCCAGCCCGGCCCGGGTCGCCACCGCAACCAGCGCCGCGGCCACCGCGCCGACCAGGAGCAGCACCGCCCCGGCGCAGGCCTGCAGGCTGCGCGCCAGCACCGCCAGCCGCCGGGCCCAGACATCCTGCCGCTCCAGCAGGGTTCCCGGCGCCACCGCCTCGAGCCGCGCGGCGAGCGCGTCGAGCTCGGCGCCGTGTTCGCCGGCCCCGGGCGCCAGCCGCACCGCGATCACCGCGGGCAGCGGCAGGCTCAGCCGCTCGGCCTCCGGGCCGAGCCAGGGACGCAGAAGGTCGGCCAGTTCCGCGTCGGCCAGGGCACGGACTTCGGCCAGGGCGGCGCTGCCGCTCAGCACCGAGAGCGCCGCGTCGCGCCGGGTTCGGCCAGGTTCGCCGGCCGGCTCGCCCGGTCGCGGCACCAGCACCGTCAGCGCCGCGGCCGCCCCCTCCTGCCAATGGCGCGCGATCGCCGAGGCGGCGACGAAGCCGGCGGCCGAGAGCGCGGCGAGAAAGGTCATCGCCGCGACCAGCAGCGGCAGCGCGCGGTCGGCCAGCGCGCGGCGCAGGCCGAGGTCGTCCGCCCCGCGCGGACGCAGCCAGCGGCGGCGCGGCTCAGCCATCGACAGGCTGGCCACGATCCACCCGTTGGCCACGATCGACCCGTTGGCCATCCTCGACCAGCTGTCCGGCCTCGAGTTCCAGGGCCGGCGCAGGGTGGCGCGCCACCAGCGCCGCATTGTGCGTTGCCACCATCACCGTCGTTCCCAGCCGGTTCAACTCCTTGAGGAGTTGCATCAGGCGCTCGGCCTGCGCGTCGTCGAGATTGCCGGTAGGCTCGTCGGCTAGCAACAGCGACGGGCGGTTGATCACCGCACGCGCGATCGCCACCCGCTGCTGCTCTCCGCCGGAGAGCGCAGGTGGATGGACGTTCCGGCGCGAGTGCAGCCCGACCCAGCGGAGCATCTCGGTCACATCGGCGCGAATCTGGCCCTCCGGCCGTCCGGTGATGCGCAGCGGCAGGGCGACGTTATCGAACGCGGTGAGGTGGTCGAGCAGCCGAAAATCCTGAAACACGACGCCGATTCGCCGGCGCAGGAGCGCAAGCGTCGCGCGGTCCGCGGCGCCGATGTCGGTGCCGAGCAGGTCAAGCCGCCCCCGGCTCGGCCGCACCGCGAGATAGAGCAGCCGCAGCAGGCTCGTCTTGCCGGCGCCGGATGGCCCGAGCAGCCAGCGGAATCCCCCTGCCGGCACGAACGTGTCGAGATCGCGCAGCACCTCCGGCCCATCGCGGCCAGGGTAGCGCAGACCCACCCCCTGCATGCGAATCATCGCTCGTCCGTTCGTTGCAGTCCGTTGGTCAAAGCCCGTTCGTCTCCCCGCGGCCGGCCAAGCCCCGCGATTCCCACTCTTCTGCCACCCCTTGGCGAGAGGCGGAACCCTTACGGCGTCCTGCCGCGCCCACCGCCTATATATCAGCGGTTGCGCCAGCCCATTGCGTTCCGTGTCGGATTTCCCACAGGATCGGCGCCGAGAACGAGGATTCGCGCATGCGCATCACCTGCCCGACCTGTGAGGCGACCTACGATGTGCCGGAGAAGCTGCTGCGCCCGGACCGCGAGGTGCGCTGCGCGCGCTGCGGCGGGCGCTGGCTGCCGGCCCCGGCCGAGCCAGGATCGCCGTCGCCCGAGGCACCCGAGCCGCCGGCGACGGACGACATCACGGCGCCTCCGGCACCGGCGGGGGAACGGCCACCGTCGTTCGATATCTTCAACCGCACCGGCGGCCTGGCCGATCATGGCACCGACGACCCGGGTGCGCGTTCCGGCCAGGCGGTGTGGGCGGCGTGGGCGGCGAGCCTGCTGATCCTCGCCGGACTCGGCTGGGCCGGGCTGACCTATCGCGCGCAGGTGATGCACGTCTGGCCGCCGACCGAACGCCTGTACGCCCTGTTCGGCCTCGCCGGCGACTCTCGCTCCCCATAATCTCCGCCAGACCCGCTCAGAACTGGCGCAGCAATCGCTCGATGTAGTCCAGCTCCTCGACCGGACGGGCCCGTTCGGCCGCGCGCCGGCGCAGCTCCTCCTCGATGCTGCGGCTGCGGACCTGCTCCATCTCGTCCGGCACCTTGACGTCGCTGCTTTCGGCATCGCCGGACGTGCCTTCCTCGACGCGCCGGCCGAGCGGATCCAGGTGCGCACGCTCACGCCCCTCGAGACCCTGACCGCTCGCCGAGGAGCCGCCGTCGTCCTGCGATTGCGAGCCATTCTGTCCAAAGCCGGACTCGCTGTCCGATTGATCGCCCTCCTCCTGGCCCTGCTGCTGGCCGCCGTCCCGGCGCTGCATGGCCTGCGCCATTTCGCGTCCGCCCTGTTGCAGCGCGGCGATGGCGCGCTGCTCGGCGGCCCTCGCGACGGCGTCGCGCCCCTCGCCCAGCGCCTGCGACGCCTGCTCCATGTCCTGATCGGCCTCGCCGAAGCTCTTCGGCACCTCGCCGGTAAGGTCGCCGAGCTGCTGAACCAGCTCGCCGAGGGCGTGGCGCAGCGCCTGCTCCGTGCGGGCGTCGGACTGGCGCGCGCTGTCGGCGGGCGACGGGCTTCGGCCGGGCTGCCCGCCTCCGGCCATGCCACCGTCCGGCGGCCTGGGCGCGGCCGGCATGCCGAGCTCCGCCGCGTCGGGTTCGCGGCGCTCCGGCTCCTGCGAATCCGGCTCGGCAGGCCGATCGCGCTTCTGGGCATGGTCGAGCAAGCCGGCCTCGCGCTGGACCAGATCCTGCAGCGCGCTGGTCTGCTGCCCGGCGCGTTGGCGCTGCTCCGCCGCTTGCCGCTGGCGCTCCGATTGCGGCTTGCGCAGCTGCGCCAGGCGCTGTTCGAGCGCCTTGAGCTGCTCGCGCGCGGATTGCGTCTTATTCTCCCGCGCCGCCTGTCGCAGCGCCTGCGCCATGCGCTCGAGCGCGCGCGCGTCCTGCTGCAGGGCCTTGGGGTCGGCCGCGTTGCGCCGCGCCTGCTCGGTGAGCGCCTGCAGATGCTGCGCCAGCGTGCGCTCCAGCTCGCCCAGCTTGCGGTCGAGCTCCGCCTGGTCACGCTCCTGGCCTTGGGTCGATTTCGGTGCCGCCTGAGCCTTGTCCGGCTCGGGAGGCGTGGGTGGGCGCGCCTTCTGCGCCGCGTCGAGGCCCTCCCGGGCGGCGCGCAGGGCGGCATCGAGCGCCTTGGCGGTGCGCGTCGCGGACCCTTCCTCGAAATGCAGCGCCAGTTGCCACAGGCGGGTCTGCGCCTCGCCGACCGCGGCATCGCTCAGGTCGCGCTGCAGCAGGGCGGCGACGGCGCGCAGGTTGAGGAAGGCGCCGATATCGGCGGCAAAGGGCCCACTCGGCGCGATCGCCTCCGGGCTGAACGAAAGCCGGTCCAGCTCCACCAGCACCGGAGGACGGTCATCGGGCTGCAGCGCCAGCATCTGGCGTACGTGCACCAGCGCCTGCGCCATCCGGTTGTGGAACGTGCGCGCCGGCAGGATGATGCGCGCGGGTTCGCTCTTGCCCGCGAGCCCAGCGCCGTTCTGCGCCGCCAAGCGCGCGGTGACGGCGAGCCCGGCCCATGGGTGCGCGGTCAGGTCCTGCGTCGCCACGCCGTGCGCGGCTTTCGGCTCCAGCCCGGGCAGCGGGATGGAAAGCCGCAGCGGCGGTGCGTCCGGCCGCTCGGCGAGGCGCATTTCGGTGGCCAGCGCGGTGACCCCATAGACATCGCTGACCTGCCAGGGCAGACGCAGGGCGTTGCCACGCGCCGCCTTGCCCGGCGTCCCGTTCCAGGACGCCACCGGCGGACGCGGGGCCAGCACCGTGAGGTCCCAGGCGGCGATCTGCCAGCCGTGGCGGCGCACCAGCAATCGTCCGCCGCTGACGAGATCGCGCTCGGCGATGAAGCTCGCGGCATCCAGGGCGCGGAAGGCGGCGGTCTCGTGGTCGAGCGCCAGGACCGGCACCCCCGAGCCCGCAAGCCCGGAGCCGCCGCTGACGCTGACGGCGAGATGCGAGCCGGCGGGCACCGTCACCGCCGTCTGCTCGGACGTGAGCAGCATCGGCGGCAGATGGGTGTAGGCCGGCGGCGTGATCCAGGCCTGGACCAGCGGCGGCGGTGCCGCGGGACCGGGCGGGAAGTGCGGCCACAGCGCAGCGGCGACGCGGCGCGGCGCCTCGCCGCCGGCAACGACCAGCGCCGCGGCGAGGCCGACGACCAGCGCCCCACGCAGCCCGCGCCGGTCCTGTGCGGCGAGGCCGGGATGCGGCGCACCGACCCGCAGGCGACCGAGCTCGGCGATGACACGCGTCAGATGCGCCTGCCACAGCGCCTCCCCCCCTGGCAGCGCCGGCCGGTCGGCGAGTACGGCGAGCGGTCGGTGGGCGAGGCCGGAGGTCCGCTCGAGGCGACGGTCCACTTCCTCCGGACTGGGCAGACGCAGCCGCCAGGCCGCCCGCGCCAGGGCCACGACGATGGCGAGCGTGAAGCCCGCCAGCGACACCGCATGCCACACCGCTGGCAGACGCTGCGGCACCCCGAGCAGGGCGAGGCAGAGATAGAGCCCGGCGGCGCCGAGCGCCGGCCAGAGCAACACCCAGAGCCGCTCGAAGATCAGCACCGCCCGCGTCATCGCCCGCCGGCGCCTCAGACCGGGGGGCATCGGCAGGGACACCGGGGGCGGCACGGCCTCCGTCATTCGCGGCCAGTCCGACCGGCGAGGAACGGCGGCACGATCTCGTCGCGCCACAGCGCCGTGAGCGGCGGACGCGGTCGGATCACGTGCCAGCGCGACCCCTCGACCATCACCTGCGCCGCCGGCGGACGGGCGTTGTAGGTGGAGCTCATCACCGCACCATACGCCCCCGCATCGAGGATCGCCACCCGCGCGCCCGGCGCCAACGCCGGCAGGGCGCGGGCACGGGCGAAGACATCGGCGCTCTCGCAGACCGGCCCGACGACCTCGGCGGGCGAAAGCGGCGCAACCGCATCGGCGGCGGCGAGCGGCACGATGCCGTGCCAGGCGTCGTAGAGGGCGGGGCGAAGCAGGTCGTTCATGCCCGCGTCCAGCACCACGAAGCGGCGCGGTGCGGCCTGTTTCACCAGCACCACGGAGGCGAGCAGTACCCCCGCGGGCGCGACCAGCCAGCGCCCCGGCTCGACGATCAGGCGCACGCCCAGCCCGCCCAGCGTCGCGCGCAGAACGCCGGCCAGGGCGTCCGGCGGCGGCGCGATCTCGTCGCGATAGGTGATGCCGAGCCCGCCGCCGCAATCCACCCGCTCGACCGGCAGGCCGGCGCCGCGCAGCGCGCGGACCAGCTCGGCGATGCGGCCATATGCGGCGCGGAACGGCGCCATGGCGGTGATCTGACTGCCGATATGCACCGCGACCCCGACCGGCTCGATCGCGGGCAGACGCGCGGCGCGGGCATAGAGCGCGGCCGCCGCGGCGTATGGGATGCCGAACTTGTTCTCGGCCAGGCCGGTGGTGATCTTGGGATGCGTGCCGGCATCGACGTCCGGGTTGACCCGCAGCGCCACCCGCGCCCGCCAGCCGCCGGCGGCGGCCAGCGCCGAGATCATGTCCAGCTCCTCGGCGCTTTCGACATTGATCTGGCCGATGCCGCGGGCGAGCGCGTCGGCGAGTTCGGCTTGCGTCTTGCCGACGCCGGAATAGACGATGCGCGCGGGGGAAATGCCGCCTTCCACGGCGCGGGCAAGCTCCCCGAGGCTGACCACGTCGGCGCCGCCGCCCTCGCGCGCGATGAGAGCGAGCACGGCGAGATGGTCGTTGGCCTTCACTGCGTAGTGGATGTGCGCATCCAGCCCGGCCCGGTTCAGCGCGTCGGCCAGCGCCGCGTAGCGGCGGCGGATGGTGGCGGCGGAATAGACGAAGCAGGGGGTTCCCACGGCATCGGCGATCGCGGCGAGCGGCACTGCGTCCATCACCAGCCCGTCATGCGCGTGCAGCGCCAGATGCGGGCGGGCGGCGATGAGGTCGGCGAAGCTGGGGTCCCCGGCGTCGGCGGGGAGCGGTGCGAAGGCGGCCATCACGTGAAGGTAGGCGCGCGCATCGGATCTGCCTATTCCCACCCCGATTTTTGAGCCGGATTACTGTGACGGGTAGGCCTTCGGGTAGGTGATCTTGTCGGCCGGCCCGGGCGGCTGGGGGCTGCCGATCTTGCCGCAGGCGGCGAGCGCCAGCACCGCGAGCGCCACGGCGGCGACCAGACGCGTCATGCCAGTCTCGCCAGCCAGCGCGCCGCCTGGGCCGCGACATTCGCCGGGGCGGTACCGCCGAAGCTCGTACGCGAGGCGATCGAGGCCGCGACCGAGAGCACGGAATAGACCGCCTCGGTGAGCCGCGGCTCCTCGGCCTGCATCTCGGCCAGGCTCAGCGCCGCGAGATCGACCCCCCGCGCCTCCGCCCGCGCCACCAGCCGGCCGGTGACGTGGTGCGCAGTGCGGAACGGCAGTTTCAGCTCGCGCACCAGGAAATCAGCCAGGTCCGTCGCGGTGGCGAAGCCGGCGCCGGCGAACGCCGCCAGGCGCGCGGCATCGGGACGGAGATCGCGCACCATCCCCGCCATGGCGGCGAGCGCGAGCGACCAGGCATCGGCGGCGTCGAACACCGGCTCCTTGTCCTCCTGCATGTCCTTGGCATAGGCCAGCGGCAGGCCCTTCATCACCGTGAGCAGCCCGACCAGAGCCCCGGCCATGCGTCCGGTCTTGGCCCGCACCAGCTCGGCCGCGTCCGGATTGCGCTTCTGCGGCATGATCGAGGAGCCGGTGGTGAAGGCATCCGACAGCGTGACGAAGCGGTAGGGCGCGCTGCACCAGATCACGATCTCCTCGGCGAGGCGCGAGAGATGCATCGCCGAGATGGCGCCGGCGGCGAGGAATTCGAGGGCGAAGTCCCGGTCCGAGACCGCGTCGATCGAATTGGCCATCGGCCGGGCGAAGCCGAGGGCGGCGGCGGTGGCCTCGCGGTCGATCGGGAACGAGGTCCCGGCCAGCGCGGCGGCGCCGAGCGGGCATTCGTTGAGCCGGCCCCGCGCATCGGCGAGCCGGCCACGGTCGCGCGACAGCATCTCGACATAGGCCAGCAGATGGTGGCCGAAGGTCACCGGCTGGGCGGTCTGCAGGTGGGTGAAGCCGGGCATCGGGTCGGCGGCGTGCTCGGCGGCGCGGGCGGCGAGCGCGCGCATCAGCCCGGCGAGCTGGGCATCGAGCCCATCGATCGCCTCGCGCACCCAGAGGCGGAAATCCGTCGCCACCTGGTCGTTGCGGCTGCGCGCGGTATGCAGGCGCTTGCCGGCCTCGCCGATGCGCTCGGCCAGCCGCGCCTCGACGTTCATGTGGATGTCCTCGAGCGCCTCGCTGAAGACGAAGGTCCCGGACTCGATTTCGGCTGCGATCGCGCCGAGCCCGTCGGCGATGGCGGCGGCATCCTCGGCGCCGATGATGCCACGCGCGGCCAGCATCGCGGCATGGGCGCGCGAGGCAGTGATGTCCTGGCGCCACAGCCTTCGGTCGAAGCCGATGGAGGCATTGATGCGCTGCATCACCGCCGCCGGACCGGCGGCAAAGCGCCCGCCCCATTGCAGGTTGGCGGCCGGTTCGGGCTGGGTCTCGGCGGGGGTTGGATCGGTCACGTGTGAAGTTCCGGCCATGAGCGGGCGCCGGCGTGCGCGCCGGACGCGGCGCACGCTAGCGGCGCCGCGTCCGGCGCGCAAACCATGCCGGACCGCGCCAACGGGACGAACGAAAGCCGGGGCGGGCGAAACCCGTCCTCGGACGAAAGAATGCTGTCGCGCGCCAGCTCCGGCTTCGTGTAGGATTCCCGTCAATCAGAATGAGCGTCCCACGGAGGGTCGTTTCTCCCCCCGCGGGCCGCCGGACATACAGGGGGGACGAGCCATGAGACAGGGCGGCTCCGCGCGGGGATTATCGCGTCGCGGCTTGGTCGGTGCCGGCGCCGCGGTCGGTGCGCTGCAAGTCACCGCGCCCTATCTGCTCAGCGCGCGCGGCGAGCAGCCAGTGCGCATCGGCATGATCGATCCGCTGACCGGCGTCTACGCCACCCTCGCGGTCAGCGAGGTCGAGGGCGCCAAACTCGCGGTGGCGGAAATCAACAAATCCGGTGGTGTGCTCGGGCGCGAGCTGCAATTGCTGGTCGAGGATTCTGCCAATGATGTGGGCACTGGCGTGCAGAAGGCGCGCAAGCTCATCGACCGCGACCGGGTGGATGTCATTTTCGCCGACGTGAATTCCGCCATCGCCTACGCCATCTCGCAGGTGACGAACGAGAAGAAGGTCTTCCACATCGTTTGCGGCGGCCATACCGACCCGATCACCGGCAAGGACTGCAAGTGGAACGTGTTCCGCGTCTGCAACACGACAACCATGGACGCGGCCGCCATCACCGACACGCTGGTGCAGACCTACGGCAAGAAATGGTTCTTCATCACGCCGGACTACGCCTATGGCCATTCGGTGCAGGCCGCCTTCGTCAAGCGGCTGACCGCGCACGGCGGCACCTATACCGGCGATCTGCTGCCGCTGGGCACGGCGGACTATTCCGCCTCCCTCATCAAGGCCAAGGCCTATGGGCCGCAGGTGCTGATCAACACCATGGGCGGACTGGACCAGGTCAACAGCCTGAAGCAGTTCGTCCAGTTCGGCCTGCAGAAGAACATGGCGGTCGGCGGCTCGCTCTACGAGTTGCAGATCATCCAGGCGGTGCCGAAGGAGGCGCAGATCGGCTGGTGGACCATGGAATGGTGGTGGAACCAGCCCAATGTTCCGGAGGTGGCACGCTTCGTCGCTGCCATCCGCGCCGCCACCGGCAAGCCCGCTGCGGCCCGACACTGGTTCGGCTATCTCTCGGTGCACGCGGTGAAGCTGGCTGCTGAGCGGGCGAAGTCCCTCGCCGGGCCAGCGATGGCGCGCGCGCTCGAGGATCTGCGCCTGCCGCCCGAGGTCGCGTTACAGCCGGGCGAGATCTATTTCCGCGCCGGCGACCACCAGCTGATGAGCAACGTCTTCGTTGGCGAGGCGCACCCGCCGGAGGGCGATCCGGCCAATGTCTTCACCGTGCATGAGATGGTGCCGGGCCCGACGGCCGCCGGCACCGTTGCCGATACCGGTTGCCACATGGCCTATCCGGCGTGATCGCGCCGCACGCGGCAGCCGAACGAGCGGTGCGATGACCCAGCTGGTTCTGTTCAACGTCACCAACGGCCTCATCGTCGGCGCCTTCTACGTGCTGATGGCGCTGGGGCTCTCGCTGATTCTGAACCTCAGCAACGTGATCAATTTCGCCCACGCGAACTTCCTCACGCTGGGCGGCTATTTCGCCTATATGCTCATCCCCTTCATCGGCTTCTGGGCGGCGCTGCTGGTGGCGCCGCTGCTCACCGCCATCGTCGGCATCATCGTCGAGCGGCTCATGATCCGCCGCGTCTATGGCCGGGATCCGGTCTACAGCCTGTTGCTGACCTTCGGGCTCGCGTTCATCTTGCAGGATATGTGTCGCTATGTCTGGGGCACGCAGGGCCTGCCTCTGGCGGTGCCGACGAGCATTGCGCAGCCGCTCAGCGCCGATCTGTTCTTCATCACCGGATATCGCGTCTTCATGGTGGTGATCGTTCTCGTCGCGGTGAGCGCGCTGTTCGCCTTCCTGCGCTATTCGCGGGCCGGCATCCGCATCCGGGCGGGCATCCTCGATCTCGAGACGGTCGCTGCCCTCGGCGTCAATGTCCAACTGCTGCGCTCGCTGAACTTCGCGGTCGGCATCTTCCTCGCCGGCCTTGCCGGCGTGCTCGCCGCGGGGCAGATCGGCCTCAACCCGAACATGGGCGACAGTCTGCTGATGCCGAGTTTCATCGCCATCATCGTCGGCGGCGTCGGCAGCCTTGCCGGTACGCTGTTCGGTGGTCTGCTCATCGGGGTCGCTGCCGCCGTGACGACGGTGTTCTATCCGACCGCGGCCGACGCGGTGATCTACGTGATCATGGCGCTGGTGCTGCTGGCACGGCCGCGCGGGCTGTTCGGCGAGGAAGGGATGATGTCGTGAGCGAGGCGACGGCGCTGGGCGCCGCCACGACGCCGGTCCTCTCGCGCCAGCGGCTGGGGCTGGCGGCGCTCTGGCTGGTGCTGATCCTGGTGCCGTTCTGGGTGCCCTTCGTCGGCGGCTACACCCAGCTCGCCGGGCGGGCGCTGGTGCTCGGACTTGCCGCCATGGCGCTGAATTTCCTGCTCGGCTTCACCGGCGTGATGAGTTTCGGCCACGCCGCCTGGTTCGGGCTCGGCGCCTACGGTACCGGCTTGATGCTGCGCTACGTCACCTCCAGCACGCTGCTGGCGACGGCGGCGGGCGTGCTCCTCGGCGGCGTTCTCGGCACGCTGCTCGGCCGCCTGCTCGTGCGCCGGCGCGGTGTCTATTTCGCCATGATCACCATCGCCTTCGGCCAGATATTCTTCTACATCGCCTATCGCTGGAACAGCCTCACCGGCGGCGATGACGGGCTGCGCGGCTTCCAGCGCCAGCCGATCGGCTTCGGCCGACTCCTGCTCGATATCCAGGGCAACGACATCGCGCTCTACTATTATCTCCTGTTCGTCTTCGCGATCTGCGTCGGGCTGATGGGCCTGCTGCTCGGCTCCCCCTTCGGCCGCACCCTCATCGCCATCCGCGAGAACGAGCGCCGCGCGCGGTTTCTCGGCATCGATGTCGAGCGCCAGATCTGGCTCTCCTTCTCGCTCTCATGCTTCTTTTGTTCCGCCGCCGGCGCGCTCTACGCCCTGCTCAACAATTTCGCCGACCCGATGACGCTGCACTATACGCTCTCCGGCGAGATCGTGATCATGGCGGTGATGGGCGGCATGCGCAGCTTCTGGGGCCCGCTGCTCGGCGCCGCGGTATTCGTGGTGCTGCAGGATTATGTCTCGTCGATGACGGTGAACTGGATGAGCTTCATCGGTCTGCTCTTCGTGCTCGTCGTGCTGTTCGCCCCGCGCGGCCTGCTCGGCGTGCTGCAGCGCGAGACGCCGCGATGAACCTGCTCGAAGTCCGCCATGTCAGCAAGAATTTCGGCAGCCTGCACGCGGTGCAGGATGTCTCGCTCATGGTTGCCCCGGGTGAGTTGCGGGCGATCATCGGGCCGAACGGCGCCGGCAAGACGACGTTCTTCAATCTCATCACCGGCTTCTTCCCGCCGAGCGTGGGTGAGATCCGCTTCGACGGTGCCGACATCACGCGCGTGCCGGCCTCCGGGCGGGTGCGGCTCGGCATGGCGCGCACGTTCCAGATCACCGAGATCTTCCCCGAGCTCAGCGTGCGCGAGAATGTCCGTATCGCCGCCGAGGCCGCGGCAGGCATGATGCTCGGCATCTTCCTGCGCCGCGCGCGCCAGGAGGCGATCGCGTACGAGATCGGCAGCGCGATCGCGCTTGCCGGGCTCACGGATCGAGCCGAGCGCAAGGTCGGCGAACTCGCGCATGGCGATCAACGCGCTGCCGAAATCGCCATGGCGCTGGCGCTGCGCCCGCGGCTGCTGCTGCTCGACGAGCCGACCGCGGGGATGGGTGAGCAGGAGACCTTCGAGATCGCCGCGCTGATCCGCCGCCTGCATCGCGACAGCGGCTACACCATCGTGCTCATCGAGCATGACATGCGCGTCGTGTTCCACCTCGCTGACCGCATCACCGTACTCGAGCAGGGCTGCCTGCTGGCCGAGGGCACGCCGGCGGAGATCGCCGCCAACGAAGCGGTGCAGGCGGCCTATCTCGGGCAGTCGGCATGAACGCGATCGAGGCCGAAGGCCTGCACACCTATTACGGCAAGAGCCATATCCTGCACGGCGTCGATCTCGCTGTCGCCGAAGGCAAGGTCACCACCTTGCTCGGGCGCAACGGCGCCGGCAAATCGACGACGCTGCGCACGCTGATGCATCTCGTCGTGCCCCGCTCCGGCCATGTCCGGGTCTTCGGGGTCGAGACCACGCGCTGGCCGAGCTACCGCATCGCCGCCCACGGGGTCGGCTTCGTGCCCGAGGGGCGGCGGATCTTTCCCAACCTCACGGTCGCCGAGAATCTACGCGTGCCGCTGGAGCGCAAGGGCCCGTGGACGATGGCGCGCGTCTACAGCGTCTTTCCCCGCCTCGCCGAACGGCGTGACAATCGCGGCCGGCAGCTTTCCGGCGGGGAGCAGGAGATGCTCGCCATCGCGCGCGCATTGCTGCTCAATCCGCGCGTGCTGATCCTCGACGAGCCCTCGCAGGGCCTGGCGCCGCTGGTGGTGCGCGAGGTTTTCCGCATCATCGCCGAGATGCGCGCGGAGGGCATCACGGTGCTGCTGGTGGAGCAGAATGTCCGCCAGAGCCTCGAGATCGCGGATTTCGCCTATGTCCTCGACCACGGCGTCATCACCCATGCCGGCCCGGCCGCCGAGCTCGCAGCCGACGAGGACCGCATCCGCTCTCTCGCCGGCGCCAGCGCGGAGGCGTGGGAGCGCTGAGACCGGCTTGCAACCCGCCCGCCGCGGCGCGACATTGGCGCATGCATCCAATCTCGCGCCGGACCATGCTCATCCTCGCCGCGTCCGCCGCCGGGGTGGCGCAGCGGCCCGTGTGGGCCGACGGGGTCGCGCAACGGCCGGCGCGGGCCGAGCCGCTGCATGGCGTCGACAATCTGACGCTGCTGGTGCCGGCGGAAGCGCTGCCGGAGCTCAGCGTGCAAGGCGCCGATGGCGCCGCGCGCCGGCTGGCCGAATTCGCCGGGCGCGGCGTGCTGCTCAATCTCTGGGCAACCTGGTGCGCCCCCTGCGTGGCTGAAATGCCGGCGCTGGATGCGCTGGCGGCCAGGCTCGCCGGCGGCGCTTCGCCGATCACGGTGCTGCCGGTGGCGATGGATCGCGGCGGCGCCGCGGTGGTGCGGGCCTTTTATGACAGCCACCACCTCACGCATCTGCCGGTCTGGCTCGATCCGGAGGGGGATGCTCTGACGGCGTTCAAGCTGCGCGGCATCCCGACGACGTTCCTGCTCGATGCCAAGGGGCTGGCCCGGGCGCGCTGGGAGGGTCCGATCGACTGGTCCGGGGCGGACGTGCCGGAGCGTCTCGCCCGCCTGCTCGCCTGAGCGGACCCGGCGGCGGCTGACCCCAGCCGCAGCAGAGCCAGCCGCAGCAGAGATAGAAACCGACGGCGAACCCGGCTATGCAGGACGGCCTTGGCGGCGCGCCCCGGTGACGCACTCAGACCGCGCGCTCACGCGACGTGCCCAGGTGAGACAGTAACGGCTCCGGAGAGGAAACCAGAATGATCAAGGTCAGCGTGTTCTATCCGAACAGCGACGGCAGCAAGTTCGACATCGACTATTACTGCAAGAGCCACATGCCGATGGTGGCGAGCAAGCTCGGCGCGGCGCTGAAGAAGAGCGAGGTCGATCAGGGCCTGGCCGGTGGCGCGCCGGGGGCACCCGCGACCTACGCCGCGATGGGCCACCTCTATTTCGACAATGTCGAGGCGTTCCAGGGCGCCTTCGGCCCCCACGCCAAGGAGATCATGGCCGACGTTCCGAACTACACGAACATCCAGCCGGTGATCCAGATCAGCACGATCCGCACCTGACCGCGGCGGGCGCGGCCGCAACTCTCGCCGGCCGCGCCTATCTCGCGTGTTCCAGGCCGATCGATCCCGCTACCCCAGCCGGCGCCGCAGCCGGCCCGAGAGCGTGTCGATCACCGCGACGGTCGCCAGGATCAGCAGGATGATGAAGGCGACCTCGTTCCAATAGCGGACCTTGATCCGCTCGGCGATCTGCAGCCCGATGCCACCGGCGCCGACCACGCCGAGAACGGCCGCGCTGCGCGTGTTGCTCTCGAAGGCGTAGAGCGTCTGCGCCAGCATCACCGGCAGAACCTGGGGCAGCAGGCCGAAGCGGATCACCGCCAGCCGGCCGCCGCCGGTGGCGCGCACCGCCTCGGTCTGACGCGGATCGGCGTTCTCGATCGCCTCGGCATAGAGCTTGGCCAGCACCGCAACCTCGGCCGCGGCGATCGCCAGCACGCCGGCGAGCGGACCAAGCCCCACCGCACGCACGAACGCCAGCGCCCAGATCAGCTGGTCCATGCCGCGCAACCCATCGAACAGCCGGCGGACGCTGAAATGGGCGAGCCGGTTGACGAGGATCGAGCGGGCGCCGAGCAGACCGAGCGGCAACGCCAGCAGCGCGGCGGCCAGGGTGCCCAGCAGCGCCATCGCCAGGCTCTCCCCGAGCCCACGCAGGATGTCCCCGAGTTGCGCGCCGGGCGCGGGCGGCACCATCAGGCGCAGGATCACCGCCACGCCGGCGATCCCGTGTGCCAGCCGCGCCGGGGTGATGTCGAACCACCAGAACAGCGCGCCGAGCCAGAGCAGACCCGTCAGCGCCGCGCCCATCCGCACCAGCCGGCGCGCCCGCGTCGGCCCGAAGGCCCCGGGCCAGCGCGCCCGCGCCCGCGCGACGGACGCGGCATCCGGCAGCTCGGGCGCCGGCATCATGCCGCCATCGCCATGGTGCGCAGCCGCTCCGAGACCAGATCGATCACGCTCACGGTGATCATGATCAGCACCAGGATGGCACTGATCTCCTGGTAATAGTTGAAGCTGATGACGGTATAGAGCTCCTGGCCGATGCCGCCGGCGCCGACGAAGCCGATGACGCTCGCCCCGCGCACATTGATCTCGAAGCGCAGCAACGCGTAGCTGAGGAAATTCGGCGCCACCTGCGGCACGATGGCGTAGCGGATCGCCGCTGCCACGCCGCCGCCCGCCGCGCGCACCGCCTCGAAGGGGCGCATGTCGGCGTTCTCCACCACCTCGGCGAACAGTTTCCCCAGCGCCCCGGCGCTGTGCAGCGTGATCGCGGCCACCCCGGCGAGCGGACCGACCCCGAAGGCCCAGACCAGGATGAGCGCATAGACCAGGTCGGGCACCGAGCGCAGCAGGTCCAAGAGGCGCCTGGCGAGGAGGAACACGCCGCGCCACGGCGCCAGGTTGGCGCTGGCCGGGAAGCACAGCGCCAGGCCGATGAGGCCGCCCAGCAGCGTCGCCAGCGCCGCCATCTGGCTCGTCTGCAGCAGCAGGAACAGCCAGAGATCGAGCCGGTAGTACCAGTAGGCCAGCGAGCCCTCCGTGGCCGGGCCAGCGAACAGGCTGGCGGCATGCAGGGTCGGGACCAGCTTGGCGAAATAGACGCCGATGCGGGGCAGACCGGCGATCAGGACCGTGGGGGAGAGTTCCACGAACCAGGCGCTGGCCAGAACCGCCGCGGCCAGGGCCCCGCCCCACGCCAGCACGGCGATGCGCCGCCGGCGCCGGCGCGCCCGCCAGCGCGCCTCGAGGCTCGCACTCATCGCCGCCGCCGACGCTCCACCGCCTCCTGCTTCAGCATGTCGATGAAGACGGCATAGTCCTCCTGACGCACCGGCACCCAGCCCTTGCTCGTGCCCATGTCCACGGCGTGGTAGATGTCCGGATGCTCCACCGGCAGCGCGAGATGGAAGGCCAGCATGTCGGCGCGGAAGGAAGCCGGCGTCGAGGCCCGAACGGCGAGCGGGCCGTTCCGGATCGGGCGCGAGCGCCAGATGATGCGCAGGTCCTTCATGGCGATCATCGACTTGTCCACCATGCTGCGCAGCGCCCCGCGCGTATAGCCGCGGGCGGGATCGCCAATGCCCGAGGTCCAGGTGACGCCGGCATCGTACTGGTGGTTGAGCACGGCGATCACTGCCTGCTCATGCCCGCCGGCGAAGCCGGTGCGGCTGAAATAGGTCTCGGGATCGATGCCGAGACCGCGGAATTCGGCGCGCGGGATGAGATAGCCGGAGGCGCTGTTGGGGTCTGCCCAGGCCAGCGAATGCCCGCGCATTCCGACCAGATCGGTGATGGCGGAATCGGCGCGCACATACATCACCGAGACGTAGGACGTGGAGCCATCGGCCTCCTCCGCGGTCACCAGCGGCTCGATGTCGCCGCTGCTTTCGAGCCAGGCGGCGGCGTAGGCGGCCGGGCTCATGTAGGCGAGCTCCACCTGGCGGGCGGCGAAGGCCTGGATCACCCCGGCATAATCGGCCGCCATCAGCGGCTTCACCGGGACGTCGAACGTCGCCTGCAGCAGCTTGATATAGCCGTCCCAGCGCGCGAGCCGGTCGGCATCGTTCTCGCCGCCGAGCAGGCCGACGCGAATGAGCGGCACCTCCCTCGCCCAGGCCCGCCGCCCCGGGGCCGGCATCACCACCGCCGTCGCCTCCGGCGCGGCACGGGCTCGGGTCGCGGCGAACAGCGACAGGCCAGCGATCAGCGCGCGGCGAGCCAGCATGGCGGACGTCCCTCCTCTCGATCAGGCATGCGCGGGCGCCAAGCCTGCCTCGGCCAGCGCGGTCTCGTCCATGCCATAGATCTCGACGATGCGCGCCGCCGACAGGGCCGCCGGCACGCCGTCGAACACCACCCGCCCGGCGGCGAGGGCGACCAGCCGATCGCAATAGGCGCGCGCGAGGGCGAGATCATGCAGGTTGACGAGCACCGTCAGCCCCGCCTCCCGCGCGATCGCCCGCAGCGCGTCCATCACCACGCGGCTGTTGCGCGGATCGAGACTGGCCACCGGCTCGTCGGCGAGCACGAGGCGCGGCGCCTGCATCATCGCGCGGCAGATGGCGACGCGCTGCTGCTCGCCGCCGGACAAGCGTCCCGCCCGCTCCAGCGCCCGATCGGCGAGCCCGTAGCGATCGAGCAGGTCCAGCGCCATGGCCCGCTCCGCGGCGGAGAACAGCCCGGCGAGCCCGCGCAGCGCGCTGACATGCCCGAGCCGGCCGATCAGCACGTTCGTGAGCACGTCCAGACGCGGGATGAGGTTGAAACTCTGGAAGATCATCGCCGCCTCGCCACGCCAGCGCCGCAGCGCGCGGCCGCGCAGGGCGGTGACATCGAGCCCGTCGCAATCGATCCGCCCGGCGCTCGGCGCCTGGAGCCGGTTGATCAGGCGCAGCAGCGTGGATTTTCCCGCGCCCGACGGGCCGATGATGCCCAGCACCTGCCCCGTGGGCACGGAGAGCGTCACGTCGTCGACGGCAGTCACCGGCCCGAAGCGGCAGCTCAGCCCGGTCAGTGTCAGCATCCCCGCCCCCGATTCCGCCCCCCTGAGCGCTCGGGATCATGCTACACGATCCTGGCTTGACCTGGATCATGGCACCGCCCGCCGATCCCGCGCTGGCTTTGCGCCAAGGATGGAACACACGGCGGACCACGCCGGCATGGAGGGTAATGTGGCAAACAGGGGCTCCCGAAAGCACGACGAGCAGATCCGCCAGCGGGCCCGCAAGCTCTGGCAGGCCGACGGCAGCCCGCCGGGCCGCGAGGACGAATATCTCGAACGCGCGCGGGAATTGCAGGCGATCACCGACAATCCAACCGCCGGCCAGTTGCCCAACCCGATGATCCGCCATCCGGATCCGACCGTGCCGGTGGGGGTCGAGGAGGCGGAACTGCAGGAAAACCTGGGCGAATTTCCCGGCCGCACGAGCGACCAGGGGGACCGGCCGCCGACGCCGATGACGCGGCGCAAGGCACGCGAAGCGCTGCGCAAATCCTGAGCCGGAGACGGCCCGACTTGCGCCGGCGCGCGGCGCGCGGCAGACCGTCGGGCTTCGTGGGAAGCGGCCCCGGGCGTGAAGGGAGCCCCGGCCTGACGGAAGCCAGGCTTGGGACGGGCCTGCCATAGGAACGACGGGTGATGCGGATCCTGACACTGGACGCGGCGCTGGCACGGTGCGGGGCCGCGGTGGTGGATGAGCACGGCGTGCTGGCCGAGCGCTTCCGCGACGGGCCGCGCGGCGCCGCCGCCGGTCTGGCCGCGCTCGCCGGCGCCGCGCTCCAGGCGGCCGGTGGCACGGTCGATCTGGTCGCGGTGACGGTGGGTCCGGGCAGCTTCACCGGCCTGCGCGCCGCCCTCGCGCTCGCCCATGGCTACGCCGCCGCAGCGGAATGCAAGCTCGTCGCGGTCAGCGTCGGCGAGGCGCTGCGCGCCGCGCTTGCCGATGACAGCGGCCGCGCCGTCTGGGTCGCCATCGATTCGCGGCGCGGCACCGTCTTTCTCGACCGCAACGGGGACATTGCGAGCTGGGCGCTGGAGGCGCTGCCGGCCCCGGCCGGGCCGCTCGCCGTCGCCGGCGACGCCGCGATCGCCGTCGCCGCACGGCTGGCGGCGCGCGGGACCGACACCCTGCTCACCGACGCCCGCCTGCCGGACCCGATGGCGATCGCCGCCGCTGCCCGCCAGCGCGTCGCCGGCGTCCTGCCGCCGCTCGCGCCCCAGCCGCTCTATATCGACCCGCCGCAAACGCACGCTCCGGCGAGCGCGCCGCGTCCGCCGCCGTGACCCGAGACGGCCCCGCCGACGCCGACCCCGCCGCCGCTGGACTCGTCCCCGCCGGGTTGGGCCACGCGGAGGCACTGGCCGCGATCCACGCGGCGGCCTTCCCGCCCGACGCCGCCTGGGGTCCACAGGTGATGGCGCTGCAACTCGGCCTGCCCGGCGGGTTCGGCTGGATCGACCCGCGTGGGGGCATGATCCTGGCGCGCGTCGCCGCGGACGAGGCGGAAATTCTGACCCTCGCGGTCGCGGCCGATGCGCGCCGGTGTGGCCTCGGCCGTACGCTGCTCGCCACCGCGATGCACACCGCTGAGGGCCGCGGCGCGCGGATGATGTTTCTCGAAGTCGCCAGCCGCAATGCGCCGGCCCGGATGCTCTATGAGCGCGCCGGCTTCACCGAGGTCGGACGCCGCCGGCGCTACTACCCGGGCGGCGACGACGCCCTGGTGCTGCGCGCCGACCTGATCAGCCGAGATACTCCATGATGTAGAGCCCGCCATTGTAGTCGTTGCTGAACACCAGCCCGCTGGCGTCGACGAAGACATCGCAGCTCTGGATGACCAGCGGGCGGTTGGGGCGATGATCCACCAGGCGCGGCGGCGCAGCCGGCACGAAGGCGGCGGTTTCGACCGGCTGGTACGGATTGCGGATGTCGAACACGCGCACCCCGGCGTTCTGATAGGTGGCGAAGATCAGCTCGGAACTGACGAAGCTGCCGGGCCGGTTCTCGTGGATGTTGTGCGGACCGAAATGCCCGCCCTTGGCGGCGTAGTCCGCCTCCGCCGGCGTGGGGAAGGTGGCGATGCTGACCGGGTTGGTGGGTTCGCGGACATCGAACAGCCAGATCAGCTTCAGCCCGTCCTCCTGGTTGTCGAGCACCGCCTCGTCCAGCACCACGAGCAGATCGCGCTCCGGCAGATGCAGGCAGTTATGGGTGCCGCCGCCAAAGGGCGGCGACCAGTTGCGGTGGGTGAGCAGCCGGGGCGCGTGGGGATCGGCGACATCGATCATCACCAGTCCGGCGTCGCGCCAGGCGCCATAGGCGGTCGTGCCGCTGACCGTGGCGTGGTGCAGCCCGTAGCGGCGCTGTGCCGGCCAGTCCGGCTGCTCGCCGGCGGCGAGATTCATCCCCGGCAGCCAGAAGCGCCCCGCCGGGCGCGGTCGCGTCGGGTCCGCCATGTCCACGACGAGAAAGATGTAGTCGGTGAAGCCGTCCAGCAGGGCGGAGACATAGGCCCAGCGCCCGCCGGTGTACCAGATGCGATGGATGCCACCCCCGTCCACCGGCATGAAACCGATGCAGCGCGGCGCTTCGGGGTGACTGATGTCGAACACCGAAAGCCCGGCCGTCCAGCTTCGCCCCGTGGCATCGCCCGTGGTATCGCCCTTGGCGTCGCCCGCCGCGGCGGTGCCGACCGTTTTGCCGAGTGCGCCGGTGTAGTAGTTGCGCTCGTCGGCGAAGGCGGCATCCGCGAACATGTCCTTGGCGTTGATCACCAGCAGCAGGTCGTCATGCGTCTGCAGATGGATGTTCCACGTCATCGGCGGCGCCTTCTCGTAATGCACCGGCCGCGGCGCGCGCGGATCGCGCACGTCGATGACGCTGAAGCCCTGCGAGAACATGTGCCCGACATACGCATAGCCACGATGGACCATGAGCTGCACGCCATCCGGGCGTCCGCCCTGATCGGAATGGCCGATCAGGCGCAGATTGCGGGCGTGATCGGCGACCGGCAGATCCGCTGGGCTCATGGCGTCCCTCCCTCATTTTGGATTGCAGAATAGCCGCAGATCCACGGCGTAGCCCATGGCCTGATAGCCGGCCCGGTTGGGATGCAGCTTGTCCCCCGGCCCGCCGATGGTGGAGCCCGGCTGATAGGCCGCCTTCAGCTCACCCGACGCGGGATCGAGCGTCGCCTTGTCGAAATCGACCACGCCGTCGAACAGCCCGCCATTGTGCAGAATGAAGGCGTTCTGCGCCTTGCGCGCGGCGTCGACGGTGGTCGTGCCGTGCCCGGTGACAGGGCTGTGCAGGGCCGAAGGCAGCGTCGCCGCGATCACCCGCAGTCGCTTCGCATGCAACTGCCGCACCAGATCTTCCATGCCCAGACGCATCGCCTCCGGCGTGGCATCCGCATTGACGCTGTAGTCGTTGATGCCCTCGAGCCAGATGACGCTGGCGACGCCCGAGAGCTCCAGCACGTCGCGTTGCAGCCGGGTGAGCGCGGAAGGACCGCCCGGATAGGGCTTCTCGGCCGAATAGCTGTCGGGATCGAGCAGTTCGTTGCCGCCGATGCCCGCGTTCACGACCGCGAAGCGGTTGCCGCAGGCGGCGTGCAGGCGGTTGCCGAGCACGTCCGGCCAGCGGTCGTCCCCGTTCAGCGTCGAATTCGTCCCGTCGGTCAGCGAATCACCCAGTGCGACGATGGCTTCCGTGCCCTCCGGGGCGGCCATGTCGACGGCATCGAGAAAGTACCAGGACGTGGTCGAGAAGGGGAACGCCGCCGCGCTGTCCTCTCCGCCATGGGCGCCGGCTCGCGGCGGGGAGAGGTAGCTCGTCGTCATCGCCTTGGCGTGCCAGGTCATCGGCCCGCTCTGCCCGACGACGTGGAAGCTCACCGCCAGACGCCGGCCGGCGAGCAGCGGATCCGTGCTGTAGGGCAGCGCCACGGCATCGCTCCAGGCCGCATGTCCGGGCGCGATGCTGATCCGCTCCGCCCCCTGCGCGAACGTCACCCTGCGGGTCGTTCCGGGGACGAGCACCGCACCGCTGGCCTGAACGGCGACGAAGACGCCGTCGAGCGTCAGCGGTTGCGTACCGAAGACATTGGAGAAGCGCAGCCGTGTCGCCTGCCCCCACAGCGAGGGACGGATTTCGAGCCGGAAGCTCTGGTCACGGGCGCCCTTCTCCGGATCGGGAAAGGCGTAGCCGAGATCCGGCTGCGCCACCGGGTAGCCGACCGGATAGGGCCCCTGTGCCGACCCCGCCCAGCTCGTGACCCAGATCTGCCCGTTGCCGGGGCTCGACTCGGCCAAACCCCCGCCCACCGAGCCGAGGAGCAACACAAGGGCAAACCCCACCAGGGCAGGAACGCGGGAATTGGGCACGATGCTCCCCCTTTCGCGCCGGCGTCGGACCGGCGGCCATCACGCCACCGAGGGCGGCAGCGGACCATGGGAGCATGTACGCGAAGCGCTGGCCGGCGCAATCTTGCGCAGCGCAGCAGCGCGGTGCTGCGCGGCCGTGGCGGCTGGCTCAGCGCGCCGCGGCCCACTCGGTCTCACGGCGGATCAGCGCGTCGAGCAGGCCGACCACATTTTCGGCGGCGGCCGCGCGGGGCGAAGCGCCGACCTGCTCCAGCACCGCGCGCACGCGCGGAGCGGCGCCCGCCGCGGCGGGGCCGGCAAAAGCCATCGACCAGTCGGGGAACGCCCGCGCCGCGACGGGACCGATCTCGACAACGACCAGGTCGGCATGGCGCGGGTCGTCCTGGATGCGCTCGAACGCACGCTCCACGGCGTCCATCGGGCCCTCCAGCACCTGAGCGAAGCTGCCTTGGCCGAGCAGCAGCGCCCCGGTGAGACCCTCGCTGGCGTTGTTGCGGCGAGAGACGGCCAGGATGCGTCGCAACTCCGACGCGACCTGGTCCTCGTCGCCGCGAAGCAGGCTGCGGCTGACATAGATGATGCGATACAGGGACATGAGCATGGCGCGGCCCTCTTCAATCGGCGACGCCAGCGAGCAGGGCGCGCTCGTTGAGCCGGAGCAGCAAGGCGCGCACTTCGCTGGCGGGCAGCGGGCGGGAAATCAAATAGCCCTGGAGGTCGGTACACCCCTCGTCTTCCACTTGGCGCGCCTGCTCGTCGGTCTCCACGCCCTCGGCGACGGTGGCCATCGCGAGGCCGGTACCCAGGGCGGCGATCGCGCGCACCAGACCCCGCGCCTGCGCATCCTCGGTCATGTCCTTGACGAAGGAGCGGTCGATCTTGATGCGGTCGAAGCGGAAGGAACGGAGCCGGCTCAGCGACGAATAGCCGGTGCCGAAATCATCGAGCGAGATCTGCACGCCGCGCGCCTGCAAGGTCCGCAGGCAATCCAGCGTCGCCTCCTCCTGGCCGAACAGGGCGCTCTCGGTGATCTCGATCTCGAGCCGCTCGGGGCTCAGCCCGCTGGCGGCCAGCGCGCCGGCCACGGCGCGCAGCAGTCGGTCCGGATCGGCGAGCTGCAGCGGCGAGACATTGACCGCGACCCCGATGCCGCTCGGCCAGTCCATCGCCTCCTGGCAGGCGGCGCGCAGCACCCATTCGCCGATCGCGTTGATCAGCCCGATCTCCTCGGTGACGGAAATGAAATCGCCCGGTGCGACCAGGCCGCGGATCGGGTGCCGCCAGCGCAGCAAGGCCTCGCAGGCCAGCACCCGCCGCGTGGCGACGTTGAACTGCGGCTGATAGAACAGTTCGAACTGCCCCAGCACCAGCGCCCGGCGCAGGTCGGCCTCGAGCGAGCGGCGCGCTTCCGCCTGTTCACGCATCAGCACATTGAAGGCGCGATAGACGCCGCTGCCCTCGGCCTTCGCCTGCCGCAAGGCGAGATCGGCGCTGTGCAGCAGTTGCTCGGTCTCGCGGCCGTCGCGCGGAGCAACGGCGAGGCCGACGCTGGCCTGCACGTGCGCGACCTGGCCCTGGACCACATACGGCCGCGCCAGCCGCTCGACGAGCCGCCGCGCCAGCGTCTCCACCCCGGCGGCGGCGGGAACCAGTGCGGCGAATATGCCGTCATCGAGGCGCGCCGGCAGGTCGGACTCGCGCAACGCCGCGCGCAGGCGCTGGCCGACCAGGCGCAGCAGCGCATCCCCCGCAGGTCGCCCCGAGACCTCGGTCAGACTGCCGTGGCCCTCGACGTCGACCAGGAGCACCCCCGGCCAGTCCTGCTGCCCACCCGGACCCGCCGCCGCCAGACGCTCCGTGAGCGCAGCCTCGAACCGGCGCTGATTGGCCAGACCGGTCAGCGGATCATGCGCCAGCGGGTCGGGCGCGGTGACGGCGCGGGCGGGGGCGAACATCAGCGCCCAGCGGCGCGGCGCGATCCGGCGCAGGCGCAGGGCGAGACCCGTCCCGGCGCGGTTGTCAGCCGGCAATTCGACCTCGCCTGCGGCCCGCTCGCCATTCGCGACCGTCTCGGCACAGTGGACCAGCACGCTTCGCCGGGCAGTCTCGTCGAGGCAGGCGCTGGCCGCCAGCACCTGGCCCAGCGAGGGGCGCGCGCGCAACTGCAACGGCTCATCCAGCCCGAGGAGGCGGAACGCGGCGGCATTGCAGAGCCAGACACGCAAGGTGTCGTCGCAGACGATCACGCCCTCGGCGGCGACGTCCAGCGCGGCGCTGGCGAGGCTGCGGGCATGCTGGCGCGTCGGGGCGCGGCGCGGCTGCGCCGGCTTGGCTGAGCGAGGGGGAGTCTCGACTTGGACGTCCATGATGTCGTTGAATCCGACCAGGAAGAAGCTTGGACGGTTGATCATCCAGGCGAGCCGCCAAGAAAGCCTTAACGTCGCCGGCGCGCCCGCGGCGCGGCCGGCGCCGCGCTCACCTGCCGCAGCCATTCAGCGAGCGGCCGCCACAGCACCGCCGAGGCGGTGTGGCCGGCGACCATGCCGACATGGCCGGCCGGCGGCTGATGCAGGACCGCGCCTGGCAGCGCCGCAGCGAGCGGGCGGGCGCTCTCCGGCGGCACGATGCGATCGCGGGCCGGCACGGCAACGAATGCCGGCAGCCGCAGGCTCTCCGGGCGCACGGGCAGCCCGGCGATGCGCCAGGCGCCGTGCGCCGGCGTGTTGGCCCCGTACCAGCCTTCGAGCGTCTCACGCGCAACCGGCGCGGCCAGCGGCACACCGTCATTGAGCCAGTCCTCGAGCGCCACGAACAGGTGCGCCCGCGGCGTATCCGGGTTCAGGCGCGCGAAAGCGCGATATTTGTCGCTGACGCCGAACGGATCGAGCAGCGCGAACAGGGTCTGCAGCAGGTCGATCGGCAGGGTCCCGCCAAGGGCCAGAGCCGGCTCGAACAGCGGCAGCAGCCTGGCGAACGCGGCCGCCTGGGCCGGGTCCGCCGCGTGGAAATCCCAAGGCGTCGCCAGCAGCGCGAGCGCCTGGACGCGATCCGGCCGGCGCTGCGCCGCGGCCAGGGCGAGCAGCCCGCCCATGCAGTAGCCGACGACGCTGATTTTGCCCCCGATCGCGCCGCCGCCAGCGGCGAAACCCTCGACCGCGACGAGCGCGCGCTCGAGCCGCCCGGCGACGTAATCGGTCAGGGTGAAATCGCGCTCGACCTCGCCCGGCCAGCCCCAATCGAGCAGCAGCGGGTGCAAGCCGTTGGCGGCCAGATCGCGCAGCAGCGAATGGCCGGGCGCGAGGTCGAGCACATAGGCGCGGTTGACCAGGCTCGGCACCACCAGGACGAGGGGACCCTCGCCGCCGAAATCGAGCAGGCGGGTCCCCCCCTCCTGCCAGCACGTCGGCGGATCGGCGAGGGTGCGCTGGTAGGGATGGCGGCGGTACGCGGCGATGCCGGCGAGCAGGGCCCGGTCCTGGCGCAGCGTCTCCTGCAGCACCGCGGCGGAAAACGACTCGGCGCCAGTGAAGGGATGGGCGCCAGTGAAGGGGTGGGCGCTTCCGATGGGGTGGGCGCTAGCGGCGGCGAGCGCCTCGGCCAGCGCCTCGGCCGCCCGCCCCGGATTTGCCCTCGAGCTCGGCCAGGCGCTGCTCCAGCCGGAGGATGCGGCTATGGAGGCGCTCGATCTCAGCATCGCGAGGGTCAGGTGCAGCAGCAGCGGGCGCGGCCCCCGCCGGCGCAGCGGGCTCGGCGCCTCGGGGCGCTCGTCGGTCATCGTCGGCCCGGCCGCGCGGAGGGGCGAAGCCGAACGCGCCCAACCCACCTGCGCCCAGCCCCTGATCGAGGCCGCGCGGTGCGCTGCGCAGCATCGCGCCCGCGGCACCGGCCCAGAGCCCGAGCAGCGTCTGCCATGTCTCCTGGGCTTCGCGGTCGGCGGCGAGCGCGCTGAGTTCGCTCTGCCACAAGGTGATCCAGTCCCGCGCCAGATCGAGCAGATCGGCAGCCTCGCCGCTCGCCTCGGGCGGCGGCCGGGTTGGCCCCTCGCCGTCCGTCATCGAGCATCCGCCCTCCAGGCGCCCTTGCACGGCCAGCCGCCGGCGACCGGCCCGCTGGCTCGGATCGGGCGGACTTCGGAGAGGCCGGGCGTCGTTGCGAACATTTTTCAGACCCTGGGCGCACCGCAGCAAAAGGCGCCGTTTCGCGCGGACCATAGGCCCGCTCGCGCCGCTCGGGGAAGCCTCGCGCGTGGGATCGGGTCGGATCGCGCCATCCGGACCGACACGGCGTTTGACAGCGGGTGCGCTTTTCACCCAGAACGGCGCCGCCTGTCGCCGCCAAGCCCGAGGGAAAGCCAGGGACGACCATGTCCGCGCCGCTCGCCTCCATGACCGGCTTCGCCCGCGCCTCGGGGTCAATCGCCGGGCTGGCCTGGGGATGGGAACTGCGCAGCGTCAACAGCCGCGGGCTCGATCTGCATGTCCGCCTGCCGCCGGGGTCCGACGCGCTCGAACCCCGGCTGCGCGAGCTGGCGGGGAAGAAGCTGCGCCGTGGCAATGTCAACGCCACGCTCACCGTTCAGCGCGAGGCCGCGACGCGGCTCGTCGTCGATGCGGCGGCGCTGGAGCAGGCGCTGTCCGGAGCCTTGGCGCTCGCCGACCGCATCCCCGGCGCGCCGCCGCCGCGCGCGGAGGCGCTGCTCGCGCTGCCCGGCGTGCTCCGTCCGGCCAGCGGCGACGCCGCCAGCGAGGACGAGCTGCGTATGCTCGAGTCCGGCTTCGAGACCGCGCTGGAAGCGCTGCTCGCGGCCCGCCACGCCGAGGGCGCGCGCATCGGCGCCGTGCTCGCCGCCCTGCTCGCCGAGATCGCCGCCCTGGTCGAGACCGCGCGCGAGGAAGCGGCGGCGCAGCCGGCGCTGCAGCGCGCCCGCCTCGCCGCCGCGCTGCAGACGCTGCTGCGCGAGGCCGGCACGCCGGCGCTCGGGGAGGAACGCCTGGCGCAGGAGGTCGCCCTGCTGGCGACCCGCGCCGATGTGCGCGAGGAGCTGGACCGGCTCCGCAGCCATCTCGACGCGGCCGCCGCGCTGCTGGCCGAGGGCGCCGCGATCGGCCGGCGGTTCGACTTCCTGCTTCAGGAGTTCAACCGCGAGGCCAATACCTTGTGCAGCAAATCGGCATCTCCGGCGCTGACCGCCACCGGGCTGGCGCTGAAGGCTGCGATCGAGCAGCTGCGCGAGCAGGTGCAGAACATCGAATGACGCGCTCCCGGCCGCGACGAGGCCTGTGCCTGGTGCTGGCCGCGCCCTCCGGTGCCGGCAAGACGACCTTGTCGCGGCGCCTGCTCGCGGAGGAGCCCGGTCTCGCCCTCTCCATCAGCGTCACCACCCGCGCCCCGCGCGAGGGCGAGCGCGAGGGCGAGCACTATTTCTTCCGCGACCAGCGCGCGTTCGACGCCATGGTCGCTGAGGGCGCGCTGCTCGAATGGGCGCAGGTCTTCGGCCGCAGCTACGGCACCCCGCGCGCGCCGGTCGCGGCGGCACTGGCGGCGGGGCGAGACCTTCTGTTCGACATCGACTGGCAAGGCCACCGCCAGCTCCGCGACGGGATGGAGGGCGACGTGGTCGGCGTCTACATCCTCCCGCCCTCGGTGGAGGCGCTGGCCGAACGGCTGTCCGGGCGTGGCGACGACCCGGCGGAGATCGCCCGGCGGATGCGCGAGGCGCGCGCGGAGATGTCGCATTGCCGCGAGTTCGATCATGTCGTGGTCAATGACGACCTCACCCGCGCGACGGGCGAGCTGCGCGCCATTCTCGCCGCCGCGCGCCTGGCCACCGCGCGCCAGCTCTGGCTCGACGGCGCGCTGAGCGCCTGACCCGCCCCCCACGCGGGGCCGAACTGGCGCCGGCAGCCCGCTTCGGGCAGAGTGGGTAGCCGCCGGGGGCCGGTTGTTCGGAGGAAGTGTGTCGCTCAGCGTCGTTTCCACGGCCATCGTCGTGCCCCCCCTCAACCTGTTGCCCCTTGGCCTCGCCGGCCTGGTCATCGCGCGGAAGTGGCGAGGGCTCGGACGCGCGATCAGCAGTTTCGCGCTGGTGGGCCTGATCGTCCTGTCCCTTCCCATCGTCGGCAGCACCATGCTGGTGGCGCTGGAGCGCGGCCTGCCGCTGACGCCGCCGCCAGGCGCGCCACCGGCGGCGATCGTCGTGCTCGGCGCGGACGAGGTCCGGGCGGCGGACGGGACCGTGCCAGCGGTGGATGTCGGTGCCCTGACGCTCGAACGGGTCCGCACCGCCGCCATCGTGGCGCGGCGCACCGGGCTGCCGGTGCTGGTCAGCGGCGGCGCGCCGGAGGACGTGCCGACGCCGGTGGCGGCGCTGATGGCCGAGAGCCTCACCACCGATTTCGCGGTCAAGCCGCGCTGGGTCGAGACCCGCTCGCTCGATACCTGGCAGAATGCCGAGGAATCCGCGGCCATTCTGCGCCAGGCCGGTATCAGCTCGGTCTATGTCGTCACCCATGCCTGGCACGAACGGCGGGCCCTGATCGCCTTCGCCCATTTCGGCATCACCGCGACGGCCGCGCCCGTCCGCCTCGACCGCGCCGCCGGCAGCGCCGTCGCCGATTATGTGCCGCGGATCAGCGGCTGGGAAATGAGCTATTACGCGCTGCACGAGGCGATCGGCTGCCTCTATTACCTGCTGCTCAGCCGCTGAGGCGATGGCCGACACGGTCCGGATCGAGACGCTGCCCGATCTCGGCGCGCTGCCCCCAGCCGCCGCGGCGCTGCTGGACGCGGCCGGGGCCGCGAATTTTTTCTTCGGCCGCGCCTTCCTAGCGACCGTCGCCGGCCATGCGCTGGAGCAAGGCGCGCGCCCCTGCTTCGTACTCGCCTGGCACGGCGCCCGGCCGGTGGCCGTGCTGGCGCTGCAGCGGGTGGGCGGCCGGCTGGCCAGCCTGACCAGCCCCTATAGCTGCCTCTACACCCCGGCGCTCGCGGCCGACCTCTCCCCCGAGGCGCGGCGCGCGGTCGGCTTCGCCTTCGGCCGGTTCGCGCGGCGCTGGCCGGTGGTGCGGCTCGACGCGCTCGATGCCGAACGCGGCGACCTCGCCGACCTGCTGGCCGGCGCCGGAACCGCGGGGCTCGTCCTCGTGCGCTTTCGCCATTTCGGCAACTGGCACGAGGCCGTCGGTTCCTGGCAACACTATCTCAATGCCCGCCCGTCCATGCTGCGCACCACGATCCAGCGCAAGCTGCGCCGCTGGGAACGGCTGCCGGAGGCCGGCTTCACGCTGACGGCCGGTGGCGAGGCGCTGGAGGCGGGAATCGCCGCCTTCGAGCAGGTCTACGCGCGGAGCTGGAAGGAGCCCGAGCCATTTCCGGACTTCAATGCCGCGCTGATGCGCGAGGCGGCCGCGGCCGGCGTGCTGCGGCTGGGACTGCTGCGCCTCGGCACGACGCCGATCGCGGCGCAGGTCTGGCTGAGCGAGCCGGGTGGGCGCGCGAGCGTGCTCAAGCTCGCGCATGACGAGGGGCAGCAGGCGCTGTCGCCCGGCACGGTGCTGACGGCGATGATGATCCGGCACCTGATCGAGACCGACGGCGCGCGCGAGCTGGATTTCGGCCGCGGCGACGACGACTACAAGAAGCTCTGGGTCGGCGCACGGCGCCAGCGCGTCGGCGTGCTGCTGATCAATCCGCGGCGCCCGGCCGGACTGGCGACCCTCGCCCGGCACGCGCTCGGCCGGCTGCGCCACGCCGTGCGACCCAATCACGCGATCGCGGAGCCACGGTGATGCGCATCCTCTACAGCCACCGCATCCAGTCGCGCGACGGGCAGAGCGTGCATGTCGAGGAACTCGTCGCCGCCCTGCGCGAGGCGGGGCACGACGTCCTCGTGGTCGGCCCTAGCTTCTATGCCGCCGCCGGGTTCGGCGGCGAGAGCCGGCTGGTGCCGCTGCTGCGCCGCCTGCTGCCCGGCTGGCTCGGCGAGCTGGCGGAGCTGGCCTACAACGGTCCCGCCTATCGCCGCCTCGCCGCCGCCGCGCGCGCGTTTCAGCCTGATCTGATCTACGAGCGCTACAATCTCTACTACCTCGCCGGCGCGGTGCTGGCACGGCGGCTCGGAGTGGTCTTTCATCTCGAGGTGAACGCGCCGCTCGCCGAGGAGCGCAGCCGGTTCGGCGGCCTGCGTCTGAAGCCCCTGGCCCGCTGGTCGGAACGCTTCGTCTGGCGCGCCGCGGACCGGGTTTACGCCGTCACCGGCGTGCTGCGCGACATGATCGCGCGCGAAGGGGTGGCAAGGGAGCGTATCGCCGTCATTCCGAACGCCATCGTGCCGGCCCGCTTCGGGCCGCGGTCGGAGGCCGATCCGCGCGGGCGCGTGGTGCTCGGCTTCATCGGCTTCGTCCGCCCATGGCATGGGCTGGATCGGGTCATCGCCAGCCTGGCCGAGCCGGCGTCGGCGGCGCTCGACCTCGTCGTGGTCGGCGACGGGCCGGCGCGGGCGGAGCTGGAGGCGCAGGCCGCGGCGCTGGGGCTCGGCGCGCGGGTGCGATTCGCCGGGCTGGCGCCGCGCGAGGACGTGCCCGGACTGCTCGCCGGCTTCGACATCGCCCTGCAGCCGAGCGCGGTGGCCTATGCCTCGCCGCTGAAACTGTTCGAATACATGGCCGCCGGCTGCGCCATCGTCGCGCCGGACCAGCCCAATCTGCGGGAAATCCTCGAACACGAACGCACCGCGCTGCTGTTCGACCCCGGCGAGCCGGCTTCGATGGCCCGGGCGATCACGCGTCTGGCCACGGATTCGGCCCTGCGCGCCCGCCTCGGCGCGGCGGCTCGGGCAGAGATCGCCACGCGCGACTACACCTGGCGCGGCAATGCCGAGCGCGTCGCCGCCATGGCCGAGGAAGATCGGGCCCGCCGGTGCGCGCATGGCACGCATGGCTTGCCCCGGAGGGCGCCGGTGCAGTAACCGCCCGGCATGCGTATCCTCCACCACCTCCCGATCTGCCCGTTCTCACGCAAGGTGCGTCTCGTGCTGACCGAGAAGCGCCTGCCCTTCGAGCTCCGCCTCGAACGGCCCTGGGAGCGAAAGCCCGAGTATCTCGACCTCAACCCCGCCGGCACCGTGCCGACGCTGATCGAGGACAATGGCCTGGTCATCGCCGATTCCTGGGCAATCTGCGAGTATCTCGACGAGGCCTATCCCGATTTGCCGCTGCTCGGACGCACGCTGGCCGAGCGGGTGGAAGTGCGTCGGCTGGCGGCCTGGTTCGATGGCAAGTTCGACCAGGAGGTGACGCGGAACCTGCTCGGCGAGAAGCATCTCAAGCGCCTCGCCGGCCGCGGCCAGCCGGAGGCGGGGGCGCTGCGCGCCGGCTACGCCAATCTGCGCCACCATCTCGAATACATCGGCTGGCTCGCCGAGACGCGGAAATGGCTGGCCGGGGCGAGCATATCGCTGGCCGATTTCGCTGCCGCGGCGCATCTCTCGGTGCTCGACTTCACCGGCGATGTCGATTGGAGCGCAACGCCCTCGGTGCGCGAATGGTATGCGCGCATGAAGAGCCGGCCGAGCTTTCGCGCCATCCTCGCCGACCGCATGCCCGGCTTCACCCCGCCGGCCCACTACGCCGATCTGGATTTCTGATCCCGGCCGGCCCCGTCGAGGAGGTCCCGCAGGGCTTGCGGCAGCCCGGCGTTGGGCTTGAGCGGCGGCGGCGCGCTGCTGCCGGCCCGCGCCGCGCCCGGAGCGAGATGGACCAGAGTCTCGGCGTGCCGGATCGCGCTCGAGACGCCATCGACCACCGGGACCGGAATGTCCTGCCGGATGCTGCGCGCGAGCCCGGCGAGCGGCGCGCCGGCGAGGATGAGGACGTCCGCGCCGTCGCGCTCGATGGCCTCGGCGCATAAATGCCGCAGCCGCTCGGCATGGTCGCTCTGGACGCTGCCGATATCGGCCAGCGGCTGATCGAGCGCGCGAATGCCGGCCAGCCGGCCGATGAGCCCGTTGGCTTCGACGCACTCGCGATACCAGGCAACGATCCGGCGCGAGATGGCGATGATGCCGAAGCGCTGGCCGAGCAGGCACGCACTCATCAGCGCGGCCTCGGTGATGCCGACGATCGGCATGTCGAACGCCTCGCGCAGCGCCGGCACGCCGGGATCGCCGAACGCGGCCACCACCGCCGCGTCATATCCGCTCCGTTGCTCCGCGATCACGTTCGCCACCGCGTAGGCACCGATCAGGGCCTCGAACCGGGTTTCGATATAGGCGACCCCGAACGGGGCGGTGGCGACGGTGATCTCCGTTCCCGGCGCGGCGGCGCGCCGGGCCTCGTCCTCGATCAGCCGCGACACACGCTCCGAGATGTTGGGATTGACGACCAGGAGTCTTGTCATCGGACCTCGCATGCCGGCGTCCAGCTTGCCTGGGGCTGGGCCGTTCGCCCGATCTATATCATCCCTCGGGGAAACCAGCGCAGCGTTGCGCCGCGCCGGTGGCCGGATCGCTCGGAGGCTCTTCCCCGACCACGGGTTGCTGGCCGATAAAGGCGTCGGAGCCGGTGCGGCGCATAACAGCCGGCGAGGAGGAAACCATGTGCCAGTTCTGTTCGATCACCCGGCGCGGCGCATTTCGCAGCCTCGCCGCCCTCGCGGCCGGCGGCGCGGCGGGCGCGCTGGCACCGCGGCGCTCGCCCGCGACCGGCCTTGCCGTTCTGGCCGCCGGCCTGGCCCCGGCCGCGGCGGCAGAGCCGGTGATCCTCGGTCAAGGCGCCTACCGCTATCGCGTCGAAACCGGCTGGGGGACGCTGCCGCCGGATTACACCTACCGGGACGGCGCGGCCGTTTGTGTCGATAGCCGGGACCATGTCTACGTCTTCAACCGCGGCAAGCATCCGGTCATCGTCTTCGACCGCGAGGGAAACTTCCTGCGCTCCTGGGGCGAGGATGTCGGCTTCGTGAACGCCCACGGCGCGGCGGTCGGGCCCGACGACATGCTCTACCTCACCGATGATTTCGGCGCCGCGGTGCGCAAGTTCACCCCCGAGGGCAAGCTGCTTCTCACCATCGGCACCCCGGGCAAGCCGGCGCCGCGGTTCAGCGGCGATCCGTTCAACCGGTGCACCCACACGGCGCTGTCGCCGCAGGGCGACATCTATGTCTCCGACGGCTACCAGAACGCCCGGGTCCATAAATTCTCGCCGGACGGCAAGCTGCTGCTCTCCTGGGGCGAGCCGGGGACCGACCCGGGCCAGTTCAACCTGGTCCATAACATCGCCTGCGACGACGAGGGCTGGGTCTATGTCGCGGACCGGGAGAATCATCGCATCCAGGTCTTCGACGGCAATGGCAAATACCAGACACAGTGGCACAGCCTGATGCGTCCCTGCGGGCTGTTCGTCAGCCGTGGCAAGGCGCCGCTGGCGATCGTCGGCGAGCTTGGCCCCGAGACGGCGGCAACGCTGACCAAGGGGGTGGGAAATCTCGGGCCGCGAGTCTCGATCCTGTCGGCCAAGGGCGACGTGCTGGCGCATCTCGGCACGCAGCCGGTCGGCGAGGAGCCGGGCCAGTTCATCGCCCCGCACGGCATCGCCACCGATTCGCGCGGCGACATCTATGTTGCCGAGGTTTCGAACACCTACTGGCCGATTCTGTTCGGCAAGAAGCCGGACCACGAATTGCGCTCGCTGCAGAAGCTGACAAAAGTGAGCTGAACCCCCGCACGCGGCCGCTTGATCCAGCTCGCCGCGCGCCTGACGCCCGGCCGCTTGATCCAGATCAACGACACGCCGCCCCGGCTTGCCCCATCCGTTGGCCGGCAACGGGGGAGGCCATTTCATGCCCATCGTCGAAGGTGTTACGGCGCGGAGTTTCCAGGGCGCGCGAGGCGGCAGCGAGCATTACCTGACCGTCCAGGCGCCGGCGGGGCTGCCGCTCAGCGAACAGATCCGCGCGCTCGAGCAACGCTACGCCGCCGCCAGCGTCGCGCTCGGCCTCGGCCCCGAGACCGGCGTGTTCCGCCGCGTCTTTCTCACCGACGCCCAGAACCAGACCGACGCGGTCACCGCCAGTTCGCTCGCCGATGACGCAAGCCCGGTGGCGCTGTCGATCGTGCAGCAGCCGCCATTGCCCGGGGCGAAGATCGCCCTGCTCGCCTACCACGTGGCCGGCGGCGCGCCGATGGTGAAGCGGCGCCTGTCGCGCCGGCATCTGCTGATCGAGCGGAACGGGCTGCGGCATCTCTGGAGCACGCGGCTGTGTGCCGGCGCCCGCGACACACCCTCCGCGACCACCATGCAAACGCGCGCCGTCTTCGGCGATCTGATCGACGCCCTGGCGGGCCAGAACGCCACCCTGCGCGAGCACTGCGTTCGGACCTGGCTCTACATCAAGGATGTGGACGTGTTCTACCAGGACATGGTCGACAGCCGGCGGGAGCTGTTCGCCGAGCACGGTCTGACGGGCGAGACCCATTTCATCGCCAGCACCGGGATCGAGGGTGCCTGCGCGGACCGTTACGACCTGGTCTCCATGGACGCGTATTCGGGCCTGGATCTGTCGGGCGCCCAGATTTCCTATCTCAACGATCTCGATCGGCTGTGCCTGACCAAGGACTATAACGTCACCTTCGAACGCGGCACCCGCGTCGCCTACGCCGACCGCGCCCAGTTCTTCATTTCCGGGACCGCCAGCATCGACGCCGCGGGACAGATCGTGCATCCGGGCGACGTGATGCGCCAGCTCGACCGCGCCCTCGCCAATGTCGATGCGCTGCTGCGCTCGGGCGGCGGGACCCTCGACGACATGATGCATCTCATCGTCTATC
>JAKAZO010000002.1:4711-6185 GCA_021815825.1 Pseudomonadota bacterium | reverse complement strand
GCCGCGGGACAGATCGTGCATCCGGGCGACGTGATGCGCCAGCTCGACCGCGCCCTCGCCAATGTCGATGCGCTGCTGCGCTCGGGCGGCGGGACCCTCGACGACATGATGCATCTCATCGTCTATCTCCGGGATCCGGCCGACTTCGCCGCGGTGGACGGCCAGCTTCGCGAGCGCTTCGCGGACCTGCCGGTCGTTGTCGTCCAGGGCGCGGTGTGCCGTCCGGGCTGGCTCGTGGAGGTCGAAGGCATCGGCATCGCGGCCACCGACGAGCCGGAGCTGCCCGGCTTCTGAGCCAGGCATCCGGCGCCTCGCTCAGCCCTCAGCGAAACGCCTCGGCGAGCAGCGCGTAGGAGCGGAGCCGCGCCTCCGGCTCGGGGATGGTGGTGAGGATCGCGATCTCGCTGACATCGTGCGCCGCGGCCAGCGCGCGTAGCGCCGCCGCCACCCGGGCCGTTTCGCCGAAGAAGGCCTGGGCGCGGATGCGCTCGATGCGGACGCGGTCGGCCTCCGAATACGGGTAGGCAGCGGCCTCCTCGGCCGTCGGCAGGGCGGTGTAGACCCCACGGTCGCGGCCCAGCCGCCATAGGGCGCGCGGGGCGAAGAGCCGTTCGGCCTCGGCCTCGTCCGGCGCCGCCAGGGCCCAGACGCAGATCGCCGCGTGCGGCGCGGGGTGGCGCGGGCTTGGCCGGTAGCCGCCACGATAGGCGGCGAGCGCCTGGTCCAGGCCCTGGCCGTCGGTGATGAAATGGGCGAAGCAGAAGGGCAGGCCGAACCAGGCGGCGACCTGGGCGCCGTAGTCGGAGCTGCCGAGAATCCACACCTCCGGCGCTCCCTCCCCGCGCGGCTGCGCCGCGATGGCGCGGAACGGATGGCCCTCGACCAGCTCCGCACCCTCCACCCAGGCGATGAGGTCGCGCACCTGGGCCGGAAAATGCTCCGCCGCGTGCTCGGCCAGCGGGTTCAGCGCCAGCGCGGTGCGTCCGTCCGACCCCGGCGCCCGGCCGAGGCCGAGATCGATCCGCCCCGGTGCGATCGCTTCGAGCACACGGAACTGTTCGGCGACCTTCAACGACGAATAATGCGGCAGCATCACCCCGGCGCTGCCGACGCGGATGCGCTGTGTCGTCGCGGCGATGGCAGCGATGAGGATTTCCGGCGCGGTGCCGGCCTGGGCGGGCGAGGCATGGTGCTCGGCGCACCAATAGCGATGGTAACCGAGCGCCTCGCACTGGCGGGCAAGCGCGAGGCTTTCGCGGATCGAGTCCGCCGGCGTTCGGCCGGAGACGGTCGTGGACTGGTCGAGCACGGACAGACGGATCATGGGTGTCCCTTCAGTAGCTGGCATGGCCGAACGCCAGGCGCAGCGCGGCGTAGGCCAGCCCGCCGATGAGGAAGCCGACGAGCGTGCCGTTCATCCGGACATATTGGAGGTCCCGGCCGACTCGCAGCTCCAGCCGTTCGACCAGCGTCG
>JAKAZO010000002.1:2894-4611 GCA_021815825.1 Pseudomonadota bacterium | reverse complement strand
CGCCCGCCATCCACCAGCCCGTGCAGGGCCCGCGCCACCACCACCCCGGCGCCGGCGCCGCCGACAAGGCGGGGAAGCAGCCGCGCCAGAACCCGTCGCGCCCGGCCATCCTCGATGCTGGCGAGCAGACGCGGCAGCACGCCGGCGATGGCCAGCGCCGCCGGGCGCGCCGCCTCGGGATCGGAGAGGAAGCGCTGCACGATGGCCGGCAGGTCGAGCCGAACCAGGCTGCGGGCGACCTCTTCCTGCGTGAAGACATGGTTGGCGACGAAGCTGCCGAGCGCTCGGCCGAGCCGCTCGCGCTGGGCGGGGATGATCGCGGTATGGGGGATCGGCAGCCCGAGCGGATGGCGGAACAGGGCGGTGACCGCGAACCAGTCGGCGATGCCGCCGACGAAGCCGGCCTTCGCCGCCGCCTCCAGCAAATCCGCGGGCCAGCCCGGCGGCAGCGCGTAACTCGCCAGCGTCAGCACGGCCATCAGCGCCAGCAGGGCGGTGGCGAACGCGCGGTGCCGGGCCAGCGTCCGGCGCAGCGGCGCTTCGGGATCGTTCGGAGGCATCAGGTCCGGTTAGCATCCCGGACGGACAACCGCCATGGCCTCCAAACGCCTGCGATGCTAGTGCTAGTGTGCCGGTGGGCAAATGGGCCGGCGCGGGTTCACGTTTCCTCAAGCCGCGCCGACGACGATGCGCCGACGGTTCGAGCGCATGGGAGCGGATGCACTTTGATCATATGCGTCGAGATGACGTGGCGGTGGTTCACCCACACCGCTGGCAACGCCGCCACGATCGAGACCATCGCCCGGGCCTTTCCCAGCGAGATGGTTCGTGTTCTCGCCGAGGCGGAGCATCTCGGCGAGCTGCGCCGGCGGCTCGACGCGGTCGGCGTGGTGCAGGCCGAGTTCGGCGAGATCGACGTGCCGATGCATCTTCAAGGCAAGACGCATGTGGTCTCGGCGCGCCGCTTTCTGCGGGAATTCGCGACCCTGCGTCGGGCCCTGGCCGACGCGCCGCGCGGCGAGCCGGTGCTGCTCGTGCTGCTCTCCGCCACCTCGACCGCGGTCTTCGCCGCCTCGCTGCTGGCCCGGCTGACCAGGCGGCCGCTCGGGGTGCATGTCGGGATGCACGGCAACCTCAACGAAATCGAGGGTTGGCGTTCGCGCAATCCGCTGTCGCGCCGCTTCGATCTGCGCTCGGCGCTATCCGCCGCGCACCCGCCGGCGCTGCGCTTCCTGGTGCTGGAGCCGGCGATCCGACGGGAACTGGCGCGCCTTTTGCCGGCCACCGAGGGCCGCACCGACGTGCTGCCGCTGCCGGCGAATGTCGACGAAATCGACCTGCAAGCGGAGACAAGCCCGACCGCGCCGGTGCGATTCGGCCTCATCGGCCAGGCGACGAAGGACAAAGGCATCGACGCCTTCCTCGACATCGCCCGCCGGATGAAGGCGCGTCATGGCAGCGCGGTGGAGTTTCACCTCGTCGGCATGATGCGCCCCGGCGATGACCCGGCGCGCTTCGCCGTCCTCGCCCACCCGGTCGACCTGGGCGCGCTCGACCGCGCCCGCTTCGTGGAACGGCTCGGGCGGCTGCACTATGTGCTGATGCCCATCAACCCGGGCTATTATCGCCTGTCGGCGAGCGGTGCGGTGATCGACGCGCTCACCTGGCTCAAGCCGATGATCGCGACGCCCCTGCCCATCGTCGCCGACCTGTTCGC
>JAKAZO010000002.1:0-2794 GCA_021815825.1 Pseudomonadota bacterium | reverse complement strand
TGCTGCTCGGCGATGATCGTCTCCGACCGACGCGAGACGCCGGTGAAGCAGACGACCAGCGAGGTCTCGAGCTCGTTCAGCACCGCGCTGGGTACGCGCAGCGGGTTCACGATGACGCGGTCGCCGGGCAGGAACTCGATGAAGTTGGTGCCGCCGAAAGTCGCCGCGTACTGGTCCTGCTTGCCGCCGGCGAGGCCGAGATCGATCCGCTCGATCTCATAAGCGAGGTGGGCGATATCGTAGGGGCCCAGTGGCGCGCCGAGATGGGTGGCGAAAGCCTCGACGAGGGCGACGACGAGGGCGGAGGAGGAACCGAGGCCGGAACCGGGTGGAGCATCGACGAACGAGGTGACGCGCATCGGCGCGATCCGACCGCCGCCGAAATCCTGCGCCATCCGCCGCGCGACGCCCGCGTGCAGCACGAGGCGGGCGCCGGCGAAGTCGGGCTCGCCGGCCGGGAAGGATTCCTCGCCATCGAGATCCGGAGCGACGAAATGGACGCGCCCGTCCGCGGATGGCTCGATGAAGGCGTAGGCATAGCGGTCGATCGTGGTGTTGAGCACGGCGCCGCCATGCTCGTCGCAGAACGGGCTCAGATCCGTGCCACCGCCGGCGAGGCCCAGGCGCAGCGGAACGCGGGCGCGGATCGTCGATGTCACCTCGAGCATGGTCAGCTCCCCGGCTGCGGCCCGCCGCGCGCGGCGAGCAGGGGTTGGAGAAAAATGGCGAGATCGCCACCGGGGAAGCGGCATCCGGCGATGCCGGCGGCGGCGGCGGCGGCGAGGTCGCTCTCCTGATCGCCGACCAGGAGGCAGCGTGCGGGCTCCAGCTCCCAGGCGCGGATCAGGTCGAGGATCATCCCCGGCCCCGGCTTGCGCCACGCGCTGTCCCGCCGGTAGGCCGGCAGCGGCGCCTCGGGATGGAGCGGGCAGTAGCGGATATCATCGATGGTCCCACCCGCCGCGCGCACGGTGTCAGCCATCCAGCGGTGCAGCGCCACCACGGCCGCCTCGTCGTAGAAGCCGCGCGCGACACCGGATTGGTTGGTGACGACGAACACGTGCCAGCCGGCCTCGGTGGCGGCACGGATCGCAGCCAGCGCGCCCGGCATCCACTCGAAACGGTCGCGGGAACCGACATAGCCGTGATCGACATTGATGACGCCGTCACGGTCAAGGAACAAGGCCGGCCGGCGCAACTGGCGGGGAATCTCAGCCTCGGCGCGCGCGAGGTCCTCGGGAATGCCGATGTCGCGGAAATAGCCCTCGGCCACGGTGGCACGGAGTTCGCCGCGCTCGGCCAACTGCGGCAGCACGTCGCGCTCGAGTGAGCCGCGCGGGGCCAGGCGCTCGAGCAGTCCGCCCTCGAAGCGGTAGATGCCGGCATTGATGAGGCCGGCGCCGTCCCGCTCGGGGCGTTCCCGAAACGCGCGGACCGTCTCGCCAGCCAAGGTGACAACACCGTAACGCCCTGTCGCGGCCAAACGGCGCAACATCATCCGCCCGACCGTGCCCGGCTGTTCGGTGGCGGCGACAAGCGGGGACAGATTGGTGTCGAGCAGGGAATCGCCGTTGCATAGCAGGAAACGCTCATCGAGCAGATGGCGGGCATGGAACAGCGCCCCACTCGTGCCCGCCCGCTCGGGCTCCTCCGACACGAGGATGCGGGCGGGTTTCGGCAAGCGCGATTCGATCTCAGGCAGCGCGCCGCGGAGGGTTTCAGCGAGATGCCCAGCGAGAAGGACGAATTCCTCGATGCCGAAGCGCTGCCATTCGCGCATCAGCCAGGCGAGGAACGGCCGATCACCGATCGTCAGAATCGGCTTCGGCGTCGCCGCCGCGAGGGCGCCGAGACGGGAGGCAAGACCGCCGGCGAGGATCGCGCATTGCCTCAGACTGGGCGGCAGACTGGCTTGGCGCACCTCGAACTCCGTCACGGCCCTTCCCACTCCCCTGCTCCACCCGGCCCCCTGGATGTCCCCGGTTTGCCATCGCCCCAGCATGACCTACAATAGATTGTTCACTGGTTACGCGTCGGATGCGGTTGCGCCTGGTTTGGGCACTGGCCCCTGGCCATGTGCGCGGCGCCCTGCCCCTCTTGTCCGGATACGCACCTGCGATGCCCAATCTTCCCCGTATGATCGTCTCGGCCCAACTCGCGCTGCTGCGCCCGCTGATGGCGCAGCTGCCGCCAGGGAGCCGCAGTTGGGTGGCGCGGCAGCTGATGCGCGACCGCCGCGCTCCGGCAACCCTCGCCTTGGCGGACTTCTTCACGCAGGCCTTGATGGCGTGGAAAAACAAGCAGTACGACGTCAGCCTGAACGGCGAGGCGGCGCTGCTCGGGCGGCTTGCGCCGTTCGCGCCGCGCGTTCTGTTCGATGTCGGGGCGAATGTCGGAGACTGGTCGCTCGCCGCCTGCCGCCACCTGCCCGCGGCGACGGTGCATGCGTTCGAGATCGCCGCCCCGACGGCGGTCCAGCTGCGCAGATCGGCGGCATCCTGCGGTGGTCGCATCATCGTCAATGCCTGCGGCCTTGGCGACCGTGATGGCGAGATCACCATCTTCCATTCGCCCGAGAGCGACACCGCCACCAGCACGCTGCGCGCGGCGATCGAGGTTTCCGCTTCCAGCCACAACATCCATACGATCACCGAACTGTCCGCGCAGATCACGACCGGCGATGCCTATCTGAAGGCGCAGGACATCAGCCACGTGGACATGCTCAAGATCGACGTCGAAGGCGCCGAGTTCGCCGTGCTCAATGGCTTCGCCGATGCCTTCGCACACCGCGCGA
>JAKAZO010000045.1 GCA_021815825.1 Pseudomonadota bacterium | reverse complement strand
GGGTAAAACCTCTGTGCATGCGGGCGCGCCTCTGGCATATTCACTTGATGAGACGTTGATGCGTTTTTTCATTTCTCGTAGCCGAGGCAGCGATGGCCGCCAGCTCGTTCGCGTCCCAGCCGGGGGGGCAGACCGACATCATCGGTAGCGAGATCGTGCTGTCCGGCCCCGGACTGGTGCCCTACACGATCGATGCCTGGGCCACTCTGGCGCTCGCGCCCGGAGCGGACATCGCCCCGGTCGGCCCGGTTCTGGCCGAGATCGCCGTCATCGTCGCGTCCGGCGACACCACGCTCGATAGCGGTTCCGTCACGCTGGATGGCGCGGCCACCCTCGCCGCCACCGCCGGCACGCTCAGCCTCGGCCCCGATCTGAAGCTCGTCGCCGTCGGGGCGGGGAACGCGCTGCGCGGCAGCGTGCGCGATGCGGGCGGCATCGACGTCCTCGGCACGCTGGCCCTCGACGGGGATTTCGCCACCACCGGCAGCGTCGCCGTCGCCGGCACGCTGGTGATCGCGGGCAGCGAACGCCTCGCCGCGCTCGGCGCCATCGGCGGGCCCGGGATGATCGACGTCACGGGCGCGCTCGATCTCGGCGGCGGGAGCCTCGCCGTGGGGCAGACGATCGGCGCGCTCAGCCTCTCCGGCGCGCTGCGCGACGGCACCCTCGTGGCGACGCCCGGCGCCCTCACCGTGCAAGGCGGCACCTTCGATGCGATGACCATCGACGGCACGCTCGACCTCGCCAGCCTCGGCGGCGCGCTGGCCATCGAGCGCGGTCTGACGGTGCGCGGCGGCAGCATCGCCATCACCGGCGCGGCATCGACGCTGACGGTGCTCGACAGCGAAACGCTCGACGGGCTCGCGATCACCCTCGGCGATGGCGGCAGCCTCGCCGGTATCGCCGGTCAGACCCTCGGTCTCGGCGGCGGGCTGACGCTGACGGCCAGCGGCGGCGCGGCGTCGCTCATCGGCGGGGTTCTGCGCGCCGGCGGGCGCATCGACATCGCCGCTGGCAGCCTCGCCATCGCCGAGCAGGACTTCGTCAACAGCGGCACCATCGTCCTCGCGCCCGGAACCGCGTCGTCGATCGCGGCGCAGACGATCGACAATCGCGGCGGCATCACGCTCGGCGCCGGCGACGCGCTGAGCCTGATCGCGACCGGCCCGGGCAGCGGCTTTGCCAACGAAGGCGCGATCACACTGGGCCAGACCGGCACGCTCGCTCTCGCCGGCACCTTCACCCTCGCCGCGCTGGGCGCCGTCTCCGGCGGCACGCTCGCGCTCCTGCCGGCGCTACTCGGCGGCGCCGGCATGCCCGGCGGCTCGGCGGGCGGCGTGCTCGACCTGCAGGGCGGCACGCTCAGCGTCGGTCAGGGTCAGACACTGGCCGCGCTCGCGGTCGGCGGCACGGTGGAGAACGGCACCGTCATCTACACTCCGGGCGCGCTGGAGGTTGCCCCGAGCGGTCTTCTGCTCAACGTCACCGCGATCGATCCGCCCTGTTTCGCCGCCGGCACGCCGCTGGCGACGCTCGCCGGCGAGGTGCCGGTCGAAGCCCTGGAACCCGGTGCCATGATGCGCCTGGCCAGCGGGGCGGCAGCGGCGGTCACCTGGATCGGGCATGTCCGCGTCGATTGCCGCCGGCACGACCGGCCGCGCCAGGTCTGGCCGGTGCGGATCCGCGCGCATGCGTTCGCTCCCGGCCGGCCGCATCGCGACATTCGGCTCTCACCGGACCATGCGGTCTGGCTCGGGCCGGGCGAGACCGGCGAAGGCGCCTGCCTCGTGCCCGTGAAATACCTTCTGAACGGCGCCAGTATCGCCCAGGAAGCGACCGATTTTGTTGATTATTTCCACGTCGAGCTGGCGGCGCACGCGGTGCTCCTGGCGGCCGGGCTCGGGGCCGAGAGCTATCTCGACGACGGCAATCGCGCGGCGTTCGCCCGCGGCATCGGGGCGCGCGGACAGCGTCGCGGCTGGCGGTTCGCCTGCGCGCCGCTCTGCACCGGCGGGCCGATGCTGCGCGCGGCCCGGCAGCGATTGCTGGCACGGGCGACGGCGCTGGGGTTTTCGCTCTGCCGCGATGCCGACCTCCACCTCGAAGCCGGTGGACGGATCCTGCGCGCCGCCGCCGTACGCGGGCGGCTGCACCGCTTCGTGCTGCCCGCCGCGACGGGTCACATCCGCGTCCGTTCCCAAAGCGGGGTTCCCGCCGAACTCGACCCGGCGAGCGCGGATCAGCGCCGGCTCGGCGCCCGGCTCGGCGGGGTCGTGGCCTCCGGCCGCATGGTCCCGCTCGACAGCGCGGCCTTCGGGACCGGCTTCCATCCCCCCGAAGGGCCCAACGGCGCACGATGGCGCTGGACCGACGGCGCCGGAGAGATCACCCTGCCACCACAGGCCGGCCCAAACGTGCTGGACCTGCTGACGCTGGACATGCACCCGGCCTGGATTCGGTGGCGCGGGGCCGGCGCGCGGCGCTGACCGGCGCGATCGGCCCGTGCCCGGCGGCCGGTAATTCTATGATTTTGCGGTTATTGATCTCCGGCCCGTCCGAGCCGGAACGGGTCGGGCCGATCGAAGGTTGCTCTAATCCGCTGCCAGGCTGGGGGTCTGACGCCGCTCGGCGACAGCGTCGGCGAAGGCGGTGAACAGGCGCCGGGAATGGATGTCCGTCTCGAAGTCGTATTCGGGGTGCCACTGCACGCCGAGCGCGAACCCGGCCGGGGCGCCGCGCGGGGTGCGCTGCACGCGCACCGCCTCGATCGTGCCGTCCGGCGCCTCACCCTCCACGACCAGGCCCGCGCCGGGGCGGTCGATGCCTTGATTGTGCAGTGAATTCACGGCGATCGCCTCGCAGCCGAGCAGCCGGTGCAGCGAGGAGCCCGGATGGAGCCGCACGCTGTGGGCTTTGGCGATGCGCAGCCGCGCGAGCTTCTGCAGCGGCGTGGAATGATCGAGCCGGCCCGGCAGATCCTGCAGGCGCTGATGCAGCGTGCCGCCGAGGGCGACGTTCAGCTCCTGCAGCCCGCGGCAGATCGCCAGCACCGGGAGGCCGGCCTCGAGCGCGGCGCGGATCAGCGGCAGGGTCACGGCGTCGCGCTGCGGATCCTCGGGCGTGCCCTCGGGATGCGGCGCGCCGTCATAGAGCGCGGGCTGCACGTTGGAGCGGCTGCCGGTGAGGATCAGCCCATCGAGCCGCGCGACCAGGGTGGGGATATCGGCGGCGCGGCCGTTCGCGGGCACCAGCACCGGAACGCCGCCGACCAGGGCATCGACGGCGCGGACATAGGTGTCCGAGGCGGCGTGGTTGGGCGTGCCGAACTGGCCGAAAGCTTTGGTGCAGCAGGATATGCCGATCAGCGGTTTCATCGGTTCAGACCGTTACGAACAAAGTCTTCATCCGTCGGATGAAGGAAGATTGAACAGACTCTCCTGGAAGCTGCCGCCGGTCTCGACATTGGCGAGGCTGACGCGGGTGATGCGGTGCTGCGCGTCGACCACGGTCCATTGCTGCAGCCCGAGCGGCGTCAAGGTGAAGACGATGGCCAGCAACCCCTCGCCCTGGTTGTAGGTCTGCACCACCGAGAGCTGGATCTGGTTGGGCTGGCGCTGGATGTCGGTGACCGTCACGCGGCCGGAAAACGTGATCGTGTCACCGAGCAGAATCGAAAGCGGCGTGCGCTCGAGCGGGATGCGGCTGACCTGTTTCAGTTCGGCGTCGCGGAAGACGATCTCGCCATGGTTGGCGACCAGCAGCAGCGGGCTCGGCGGATCGTACTCGAAGCGCATGCGGCCCGGGCGTTCCAGCCAGACCGTGCCGGTGCTCACGGTGCCGTCGGCGGCGGTCTGCTCGAAACGGGCGCGCAGCGTGCGGACGGCGTTGAGATAGGCGGCGAGCCGGTCGAGGTCCGGCGTATCGGCCTCGGTCGCCGGCGCGGCGCCGGCGGGCATGGCAGGGGTGAGGAGCGCGGGGGCGAGAGCGAGGAGTGTGCGGCGCAGCATCGGCGGAGAATGACGGCCCATCAGGGCAAAACCATGGCTATTCCGCCGCTGCGGGCATGGACTCTGCCCACAGATGCGGCTCCAGCTCCTCGCGACGGTCGGGAAAGAACAGGGCGCAGCCGAAAGTGATCACGGCGAAGGCAGCGAGCACCAGCGTAGCCGCGCCGACCGTGCCGGTACGATCATGCAGCATCCCCACCAGCGGGGCGGCGACGGCGCTGCCGAGGAAGCCGACGAAGAAGCGCACCGAATACATACGCGTGCGCATCGCCGGCGAGATGTAGCGCGCCGTCATCGTCTCATTCACCGTCACCTGGCCGAACACGGTCGCCGCGACGACGCCGGAGAGCACGATCGCAAGCCAGCCATGGGCGAAGGCCAGGCCGAACAGTGCCGGGGCCAGCATCACGCTCATCGGCAGGAAGACGCGCCGCAGCGTCGTGCGGTCGATCAGGCGCCCGACCGAGAACTGCGTGACCGCGCCGCACAGCGTCACGCCGAAGGCGGTGAGGCCGAGCAGCGGCAGCAGCCCGTCGCCGAGTCGTTCCTGCATCAGCTTCGGCAGCAGGATGGTGAAGGCGTTGAAGACCAGGCCCGAGACGGCGGCGATGAGCAGCAGCACCACCACGGCGCGGCGCACCAGATGGCGCGGGATCTGCGGAAACGGACGCGCGGCGTGGGCGGCGGCGGTATCGGCGATGGGCACGCGCAGCCAGAGCAGGCCGAGCACGATGGCAAACAGACCAGGGACCGCGAAGGCGGCGCGCCAGCCGAGCCCCTGGGCGAGGAAGGCGGTGACAACGGGGGCCAGCGCGACGCCGAGATTGCCGAAGACGCCATTGACGCCGATCGCCCGTCCCGGCCGCTCCCCTGCGGCTTCGACCAGCATCGCCGTGCCGATCGGGTGATAGATGGCGGCGAACAGGCCGGCGGCGGCGAGGGTGAGCGCAAGCAGCGCCGGGGTGGGGGCCAACGCGGTCAGGGCGAGCGAGGTCCCGGTGCCGAGGAAGAAGGCTGCCATCAACGTCCGCCGTCCGAGCCGGGCGGCGAGCCAGCCCTGCGGCAGCGAGAACAGGCCGTAGAGCACGAACATGCCGGTGGAGAGCGCGACGATGCGGCCGTAATCGGTGCCGAACGCGCCGCCACGCGTCACCATCATCAACACCGCGGTTGGCAGGATGAGCAGGCTGTAATGCGTCAGACCATGGGCAGCGTTGATCAACGCCACCTGCGCGCGCGCGGCCGATGCCATGGCAAACCTCCTGAGCCCCGTCGCCGATGCTTCCAGCGTGTCAGTATAAGGCGGATTGGTCTTCTGTGCAGCCGCGCCGCGAGCGCCGCAGGGCTGCGCCAGGAGCCGGGGGCGCGTTGACCCTGCGCGGGGCGGGGTCTATGCAACCAAGGCATTGGCCGCGACGGAAATGGGAGCCTCGATGCAGGACGCACGTGAAGCGTTGATGGTGCAGCGGCGCAGCGACGGAACGGTGACGCGTCGTCCGCTTTCCCCCCATCTTCAGGTCTACCGGCCGCAGATCACCTCGGTCCTGTCGGTCCTGCACCGTGGAACCGGCATCGCGCTGGCGGCCGGCACGCTGCTGCTGGTCGCCTGGCTGGTGGCCGCGGCCAGCTCGCCGGCGGCCTATCGCGGCGTCGCCGGCTTCGTCGGCTCGCCATTCGGGCTGCTGTTGCTGTTCGGCTGGTCCGTGGCGCTGATCTATCATCTGCTGAACGGCATCCGCCATCTGGTCTGGGATGCCGGGCTGGGCTTCGAGAAGGGCGAGTATCATCGCTCCGGCTGGGCGGTGGTCATCGCTACCGGCGCGCTCACCGTCGTGGTCTGGCTCGTCGGCCTGATCGCCTGGTGAGGAGAGAGCAATGGCTGGAAAGGACAGCGACCAGGTCCGGACGATGCGCTCGCCACTCGGGCGGGTGCGCGGGCTCGGGGCGGCGCGCAGCGGTGTGGCGCACTGGTGGGCGCAGCGGCTGACGGCGCTGGCGCTGGTGCCGCTTTCGCTTTGGTTCATCGGTTCGATCATCGCGCTCGCCGGGGCCGACCAGGCGGCGGCGGCCCACTGGGCCGGGCACACCGTGAACGCGGTGCTGCTGCTCTGCCTGGTGCTGGCGACCTTCTATCACATGCAACTCGGCTTGCAGGTTGTGATCGAGGACTACATCCATACCGAACCGTCACGGCTCGCGGCGCTGCTGGCGACGAAATCCGTCGTCATGCTGCTGGCGCTCGCGGCGCTGATCTCGGTTCTCCGCCTCGCCCTCTGAGGGGATCCCGGGGCGAGCCCGCCCTGCCCTTCACTGCCGCCTTGCAACGGACGGATCATGAACGCCATCACCCTCCCCGCCTCCCGCGCCTACAACGTCGTCGATCACACCTATGATGTCGTCGTCGTCGGCGCCGGCGGCGCCGGGCTGCGCGCCACCCTCGGCATGGGCGCCGCCGGGCTCAAGACGGCCTGCATCACCAAGGTCTTCCCCACCCGCAGCCACACCGTCGCGGCGCAGGGCGGCATCGGCGCCGCCCTCGGCAACATGGGCGAGGATGATTGGCGCTGGCACATGTACGACACCGTGAAGGGCTCGGACTGGCTCGGTGACCAGGACGCGATCGAGTATATGTGCCGCGAGGCGATCCCCGCGGTCCACGAACTCGAGCATTTCGGCGTTCCCTTCAGCCGCACCGAGGACGGGCGCATCTATCAGCGCCCCTTCGGCGGGCACATGAAGGAATTCGGCAAGACCCCGGCGCTGCGCGCCTGCGCCGCCGCCGACCGCACCGGCCACGCCATCCTGCACACGCTCTATCAGCAGAGCCTCAAGCACGAGGTGGAATTCTTCGTCGAGTATTTCGCCCTCGACCTGATCATGGACGAGGGCGCCTGCCGCGGCGTCATCGCCTGGTGCCTGGAGGACGGCTCGATCCACCGCTTCCGCGCCCAGAGCGTCGTGCTCGCCACCGGGGGCTATGGCCGGGCTTTCCTCTCCTGCACCTCCGCCCACACCTGCACCGGCGACGGCGGCGGCATGGTGCTGCGCGCCGGGTTGCCGCTGCAGGACATGGAGTTCGTCCAGTTCCACCCGACCGGCATCTTCCCCGCCGGGTGCCTGATCACCGAAGGGGCCCGCGGCGAGGGCGGCTACCTCACCAACAGCGAGGGCGAGCGCTTCATGGAGCGCTACGCGCCCACCGCCAAGGACCTCGCCTCGCGCGACGTCGTCTCGCGCTCGATGACCATCGAGATCAACGAGGGCCGCGGCACCGGGCCGAACAAGGACCATATCCTGCTGCATCTCGAGCATCTCGGCGCGGACCTGCTGCATGAGCGCCTGCCCGGCATCTCGGAGACGGCGAAAGTGTTCGCCGGCGTCGATGTCACCAAGGCGCCGATCCCGGTCCTGCCGACCGTGCACTACAACATGGGCGGCGTGCCGACGAACATCCATGGCGAGGTGCTGCGCCCGACGCCCCAGGATCCCGACGCCGTGGTTCCGGGGCTGATGGCGATCGGCGAGGCCGCCTGCGTCTCGGTGCATGGCGCCAACCGGCTCGGTACCAACTCGCTGCTCGACATCGTCGTCTTCGGCCGCGCCGCGGCGCTGCGCGCGGCGGAAGTGGTGCGCCCCGGTGCCAGCCAGGCACCGCTCCCGGCCCGCGCCGGCGAGGCGACGCTGGATCGGTTCGATCGCACCCGGCACGCCAAGGGCGGAACCCGCGTCGCCGACCTGCGGCTGGACATGCAGCGCACCATGCAGTCCCACGCGGCGGTGTTCCGCACCAGCGCGAGCCTCAAGGACGGCGTGACGAAAATGGCCCAGGTCTGGCAGGGCCTGGACGACATCGCCGTCAGCGACCACAGCCTGATCTGGAACTCCGACCTCATGGAGGCGCTGGAGTTGCACAACCTGATGGGCAACGCCCTCACCACCATCACCGGCGCGGAGGCCCGCCACGAGAGCCGCGGCGCCCACGCGCATGACGATTTCCCGAACCGCGACGACGCCAACTGGATGAAGCACACGCTGGCCTGGTGCGGCGAGGACGGCGCGGTGCGGCTCGACTATCGCGGGGTCAAGATGCGCACCCTGACCAACGAGGTCTCCGTCTTCCCGCCGCAGAAGCGCGTCTACTGAGCCGCCGCGCACCATGGGAATGCTCATGCTCCCGTTCCTGCTCGTCATCCTCATCGTCGGTGCCGTCGCCGGATGGCTCGCGGGCCTGATCGTCCAGGGGCGCGGGTTCGGGCTGTTCGGCGACATCGTCGTCGGCATTCTCGGCGCGTTCGTCGGCAGCTTCGTTCTCCACGCGCTGGGCATTTTCATCATCGGCGGCCTGATCGGGGCGATCGTCGGCGCCACCCTCGGCGCCGTCATCCTGCTGCTGATCATCGGCGTGCTGCGCCGGGTATGAGCCGCTCGCACCGCCCACGCGCGCATCGGGTCCCCTGAGCAAGCAGGAAGAATTCATGGCCACCTTCACACTGCCCGCCAACAGCCGCATCGGCAAAGGCAAGACCTTCAAGGCCCCGCCGGGTGCCAGGAGGATCAAGGAATTCCGTGTCTATCGCTGGGATCCCGATGACGGGCAGACGCCGCACATCGATACCTACGAGATCGACCTCGACACTTGCGGGCCGATGGTTCTCGATGCCCTGATCAAGATCAAGAACGAAACGGATTCCACACTCACCTTCCGCCGCTCCTGCCGCGAGGGCATCTGCGGCAGCTGCGCGATGAACATCGACGGCACCAACACCCTCGCCTGCCTCAAGCCGATCGAGGAGGTGAAGGACGCCGTCGCCATCAATCCGCTGCCGCACATGCCGGTGGTGAAGGATCTGGTCCCGGACCTGACGCAGCCCTACGCCCAACTGCGCGCGATCGAGCCGTGGCTGAAATCCGACACCCCCCCGCCGCCGGACGCCGAACGGCGACAGAGCCGCGAGGAGCGCGCCGCGCTCGACGGGCTGTGGGAGTGCATCCTCTGCTTCTGCTGCTCGACCGCCTGCCCGAGCTACTGGTGGAACGGCGACCGCTATCTCGGCCCCGCGGTGCTGCTCGCCGCCTATCGCTGGATCGCCGATTCCCGCGACGAGTCCACCGGCGAGCGGCTGGATGCGCTCGAAGATCCGTTCAAGCTCTACCGCTGCCACACGATCATGAACTGCACCGAGACCTGTCCGAAGGGCCTCAACCCCGCCAAGGCCATCGCCGAGATCAAGAAGAAGCTGGTCGAGCGGCAGGTGTGATCGCCGGCGCCGAGCGCGACACGCGGCAGCCTCCGCTCGGGCCGCCGCCGCTCGGCCCCTGGCTCGACAGCCTGCTCGTCGATCACGCGTTCCTCCGCCTCGGCTGGCATAATTTCGCCGCTGTCTCGCCCGGTCGGCTGTACCGCTCGAACCACCCCACGCCGGCCCGGCTCGCCGCCCTCGTGCGGCGCTACGGTATCCGCACGGTGATCAATCTGCGCGGCGAGCGGCCCTATCGCGGCCGCTTGTCCGGCAGCAATCTGCTCAGCGAGACGGCGGCGGCCCGGCTCGGGCTCACGCATATCTACGCGCCTTTCGAGAGCCGCGGCGCACCGCATCGCGAGCGCATCCTGCGCCTGGCCGGGATTTTCCGCGACATGGAGGAGCCGGCGCTGATCCACTGCAAGTCCGGCGCCGACCGCGCAGGGCTCGCGGCGGGGCTGTTCCTGCTCCTCAACGGCGCCGACAGCGCCGCGGCGGCGCGGCAACTCTCCTGGCGCCATCTGCATCTCCGCCATTCGCCGACGGGCGTGCTGGATGCGTTCTTCCGCCTCTACGCCGAAACCGGCGAAGGCCGCATCGGTTTCCTGGACTGGGTCGCGCGGGACTATGACGAGGAGGCGCTGCGCCGGCGCTTCCACGCCGGACCGCTGGCGCGGTTCATCAACGACCGGCTGCTGTCTCGGGAATGACGCCGCGATCGCGGGCGATCAGGTAGAGCATGACCAGCATCGCCGGCAGCGAGGCGAACATCGAAACGGCGTAGAACAGTTTCCACCCCAGCGCGGCGGCGAGAAAGCCGGACAGGCCGCCGAGGGTGCGCACCGCCAGCGCGGCGAGCGAGGAAAGCAGCGCATACTGGCTGGCGGCGTGGGACGGGGAGCAGAGGCTGGACAGGAACGCGAGGAACGCCGCATCCGCCAGGCCCTCGGCCAGCGCCTCGCTCATCGTGGTCAGGAACAGCACATGGCGTTCGCCGGCGGCGTAGGCCAGCACGAGGTACATGGCCATCGCCGCCATCTGCACGAAGCCGGTGATGACCAGCGCGCGGCGGATGCCGAGTCGCGCCACCAGCCAGCCTCCGAGCGTGATGCCGGCCAGCGTCGCCGCCAGTGAGATCGGCCCGTTGGCCACCGCGACCGCGGCGCGATCGAAGCCGAGCGCGCGATAGAACGGTGCCAGCATGATCCCGGCCAGCGCCTCGCCGAGCTTGAACAGCGCCACAAAGGCCAGGATCGCCGCGGCGTTCGGCCGCCGCAGCAGCTCCCGCAAGGGCGCGGCCACGGCCAGGCGGAGCTGGGCCAGCAGCCCCCGCTCCCGCCCGAGCGGCGGCGGTGGCGGCTCCGGCGCGGCCAGGGTGGCGAGCAGACCGAGGCCAGCGAGGCCGGCCATCACCAGCAGCGCGCCATGCCAGCCGAGCGTGTCGGCCAGCTTGATCGCGGCCGCGCCCGAAATCAGCAGCGCCAGCCGGTAGCCCCAGACATAGGCGGCCAGCGCCGCTCCCTGCAGCGAAGGCGGGAATATCTCGATCCGCCAGGCATCGACGACGATGTCCTGGCTGGCCGACAGGAAGGCGACGCCCATGGCCGCGACGACGGTGACCAGCGGGGCGTGCCGGGGATCCGACAGCGCCAGGACCACGCATGCGGCGGCGAGCGCCGGCTGCACCGCGGCAAGCCAGCCGCGACGGCGGCCGAGGCGGCGCAGTCCGCCTGGCGGCGGGAACCGGTCGAGGGCGGGAGCCCAGAGGAATTTCAGGGTGTAGGCCAGCCCGATCGAGGCTGAGAGGCCGATCGCGCCGAGCGAAAGGCCGGTCTCGCTCATCCATTGGCGCAGCGTGAAGCCGGAGAGCGGCAGCGGCAGGCCACAGGCAAAACCCAACGCCGCCATCAGCCAAAGCTGACGCCGGAAGCCTGGATGTCCCGGGTCGGTCGGCAGGAGGGGCAAGATGCGACTGCCCGGCAAGCGGCGCTTGCGGGCAGTCGCGCGTCGAGCTGGCTACTTCGTGGTGCCGGCAGCCGGCGCGGCCGGAGCGGCGGCGGGAGCGGTTGCGGCGCCCTTCTTCGTGCTCATCTTCTTCTTGTGGGTCTTCTTCTTCTGGTGCTGCCGCTCCTGCTTCTCAACCTGGTTGGCAGGCGTCGTCGTGTCCTGGGCGACCTGGAACGGGGCAGCCACGGTCGCGGCGAGCACCGGCGCGCCGCCGGGGAGCAGCAGTCCGGCGACTACGGCCGCCAGGGCCAGCGAGCGGCTTGTGATACGCATGCGAATCTCCATCGAGTTTCTGGTCGGGGGGCAGGCACAAGCGTCACGCGCCGGCGGGGATCGCCTGTCATGAACTTGCGAAAACATCTTCTAGGGCATTGATTACCTATTCCGCAACACCCAGCACCGCAAAGCCACGATGCTGCCGCGATTGCGTTGCAGATCGGTCACGCCGCGGCTTCGCTGCCCTGCCGCTCGGCGCGTTTGCGCGCGTGCGGATCGAGATGGCGCTTGCGCAGGCGCACGGCGCGCGGCGTCACCTCGACCAGTTCGTCGTCCTCGACATAGGCGATGGCCTGTTCGAGCGCGAGTCGGCGGGGCGGGATCAGCAGCATCGCGTCGTCCTTGCCGGCGGCGCGAATATTCGTGAGCTTCTTTTCCTTGATCGGATTGACGTCGAGATCCGAGTCGCGGCTGTGCTCGCCGATGATCATGCCGACATAGACGCGTTCGCCGGGATCGATGAACAGCACGCCGCGCTCCTGCAGATAGAAGAGCGCGTAGTGGACCGATTCGCCGTCCGCGTTCGAGATCAGCACGCCGTTGCGGCGCCCCTCGATCGGCCCCTTCCACGGCCCGTAGCCGGCGAACAGCCGGTTCATCACCCCGGAGCCGCGCGTGTCGGTGAGGAATTCGCCGTGATAGCCGATCAGGCCCCTGCTCGGCATGAGAAACGCGAGCCGCACCTTGCCGCCACCGGAGGGTCGCATGTCACGCAATTCAGCCTTGCGCCGGCTGAGTTTCTCGACGACGACGCCGGCGTAGGGCTCGTCGACATCGACGAGCACCTCCTCCATCGGCTCCTCGCGCGCGCCGGTCTCCGCGTTGGTACGGGTCAGCACGCGCGGGCGGCCGATGGCGAGCTCGAAGCCTTCGCGGCGCATGGTCTCGATCAGCACGCCAAGCTGCAGCTCGCCCCGACCGGCGACCTCGAACGCGTCCATCTCGCTGCTCTCGGAAATGCGGATGGCAACGTTGCCCTCCGCCTCGCGCAGCAAGCGGTCGCGGATCTGGCGTGACGTCACCTTCTTGCCGTCGCGTCCGGCGAGCGGGCCGTCATTGACGCGGAAGGTCATCGCCAGCGTCGGCGGATCGACCGGGATCGCCGGCAGCGGTCCGGCCAGTTCGGGCGCGCCGACCGTGTCGGGAACGGTGGCCTCGGCGAGGCCGGCCACGGCGATGATGTCACCGGCCTCGGCCTCCTCCACCGCCACGCGCTCGAGGCCGCGGAAGGCGAGCAGCTTGGTCAGCCGCGACGTCTCCACCGTGGAGCCATCGCCGCGCAGCACTTTCACCGGCATGTTCAGCCGCGCCCGGCCCTGCTCGACCCGTCCGGTGAGCACTCGGCCAAGGAAATTGTCGTATTCGAGAATGCTCGCCACCATCGCGAACGGCGCCTCGGCATCGAGCGCCGGCGCCTTCACGTGCGAGAGAACGAGCTCGAACAGCGCCGAAAGGTCCTGGCGCGGCCCGTCGAGCGCCAGATCCGCCCAGCCCTGCCGGCCGGAGGCATAGAGCAGCGGGAAATCGAGCTGGCTGTCGTCGGCGCCGAGCGCGGCGAAGAGATCGAACACCTCGGTCGCCACCTCGTCGGAACGGGCGTCCGAGCGGTCCACCTTGTTGATCACGACGATCGGCTTGAGCCCGCGCGCGAGCGCCTTGCCGACCACGAACTTGGTCTGCGGCAGCACGCCCTCGGCGGCATCCACCAGCACCAGCGCGCCATCGACCATGTTCAGGATGCGCTCGACCTCGCCCCCGAAATCGGCATGGCCGGGCGTGTCGACGATGTTGATGCGCACGTCGCGCCAGACCACGGAGGCGCATTTGGCGAGGATGGTGATGCCGCGCTCGCGCTCGAGATCGTTGCGGTCGAGCGCCCGCTCGGCCACCGCCTGGTGGGCACGGAAGGCGCCCGACTGGCGGAGGAGCTGATCGACCAGCGTGGTTTTGCCGTGGTCGACATGGGCGATGATGGCGATGTTGCGAATGTCCATGGGGACCCGGATGTGATGAACACGACAAATGTCGGCGCGTTGCCCTGCCACGCGCCGTTCGGAAAAAGCCTAACTCACGCTTTGTGCGGCGCACACATAGGACATTCCGGCCCGATTTGCGAGCCGAAAACGCGGCGGGGACGATTAGATGCCGACGCGGCCGACCAGCACGAACCGGCCGGCCAGGAACCGCTGCAGCGGGCCGAGCCGGCTGAGCAGCGCGTGATCGAGAGCGCCGAGGCGCGGCCACCAGGCGGGAAAGAGACGTCCGCCGAACAGCAGGAAGAACGCGGTCCGCGCCCCGCCCGCGGCCTGCGCGGCGATCCGGTCGAGCTCCGCCTCGTTCACCTTGCGCTCGTCCTCGGTGATGTAGGGCTTGTCGGTGCCGTAGATGAACCGGGTCAGCCTGGGATGCGCGACGCCCGCGACGAGGCGGCTCTCACGGAGCTTCTGCAGCCAGGAATGCGTGTAGAGCTCGTTGACCACCAGCACGCCTCCCGGCTTGAGCACGCGGCTGGCCTCGGCGAGAGCGCGGGGAATGTCGACGTGGTGGAGAATGTCGTTGAAGAAAATGACGTCGAAACTGCCGTCGGGATAGGTCAGTCCCTCAGCCGGCATGGCATCGAACCGTATATTGGTCAGTCCGGCCCGGGCCGCGCGGGCGCGCGCGATCTCCAGCAGATCCTCCGAGAGGTCGAACGCGTCCACCTCGGCGCCCAGCCAGCGGAGCCGGATCGCGTCGTCGCCAAAGCCGCAGCCGGGGACCAGCACGCGCTTGCCAGCAAGGCCAAGCTCGCGCAACGCGTCGTAGGCACACCAATAGGCGTTCCACGGTCGGCGGATCGGCGCACGGACGACGTCGTCGTCGACCGGCTCCTCGATCTTCGCCGCATGCTGCCGCGCATAATCGCGATGGAACTCGCGTTCTCGCGCCTGCCGCGTCTCCTCGCTCATCGGTCCCCCGCTGTCGTACGCCGCCCGTCAGGTGTTTTGGAGCAGGCCGCGCAGGTCCGATTGCGGGCGCGCGCCATAATGGCCGATCACCTCGGCCGCGGCGATGCTGCCGAGGCGGCCGCAGGTCGAGAGGTCGCGCCCGGCGGTCAGGCCGGCGAGGAAGCCGGCGGCGTAGGCGTCGCCGGCCCCGGTGGTATCCACCACCCGCGCCGGCTCGGCGGCGACGCGGATGCGCTGGTGTCCGTGGCAGATCACGCTGCCGGCCTCGCTCCGCGTCAGCACCGCGAGCTTCACCGCCGCCGCCGCCGCCTCCGCCGCGGCCTCGAACTCGTTGGCCTCGTAGAGGCTGCACACCTCGGCCTCGTTGGCGAACAGGATATCGATCCCGCGCAGCAGCTCCCGGAATGCGGTGCGGTGGCGGTCGACGCAGAACGGATCCGACAGTGACAGCGCCACCTGCCGTCCCGCCCGCCGCGCGATGGCGGCGGCGCGATGGAACGCCGCCTGTGCCGCCGGGGGGTCGAACAGATAGCCTTCCAGGTAGGTCACGGCCGAATCGGCGATCAGCGCCGGATCGAGATCGTCGACGCCGAAGCTGACACAGGCGCCGAGATAGGTATTCATGGTGCGCTGGCCCTCGGGCGTGACCAGGATCAGGCAGCGCGCCGTCGGCGCCCCGGCCTGCAGGGGCGGGGTCGGGAAATGCACGCCCGCGGCGGCGATGTCATCGCGGAAGGCGGATCCGAGCCGGTCGTCGGCGACCTTGCCGAGGAACGCCGCGCGGGCGCCCATCGCGGCGGCGACGGCGCAGCTGTTGGCCGCCGAGCCGCCGCTGCTCTCGCGCCCCTTCGGCATCGCGGTGCTGAGAAACTCCGCCCGATCCCGGTCGATCAGCGCCATCGAGCCTTTGTGCATGTCGTGGCGCGAGAGAAACCCGTCATCGGCGGGGGCGACGACGTCGACGATGGCGTTGCCGATGCCGAGCAGGTCGAAGCGAGGGGCAGTCGCCATGCGGAGCTCTCCGGATCGGGAATGAACCCATGCCGCTAGCACCGCGCGCCGCGATCGGCAACCGCGCGGGTTGTTCGCGCGGCCGGCTCCGTGTTAGCGAACCTGCCCGTTACGCCAGGACAGGAGGCCGCCGTGTTCAAACGCCGCAAGCCCCAAGGCCCGCAAGGTGCAGAGACCGACTCGCGATTCGACGACTCGCCCGAGGACAGCGCGACCCAGCCCGCCGCCGCGTCGCGGCCCGGCGCCTTCACCCCGCAGAACGCCGCGCGCCCGACCGATAGTGGCCTCGGCGTTCCGCCCTACCGTCCTGTGCCAGCCAAGGAAGCCCAGATCATGAGCCGAACGCCGACCCCGCCCGTGCCGTCCGTCCCCGGTGCGGCCGCCCGCGCGCCGCAGACGGGCGCCGTCCGCCTGCCCTCACGCGAGCCGGCGGAGAGCCGCACGCTGATCGTCGGCCGCGGCATCAGCGTCCAGGGCACGGTTCAGGATGCCGAGCGGCTCGTCGTGGAAGGCACCGTCGAGGCCAGCATGATCCATGCCAACGAACTCGTCGTTGCGCCGGGCGGGCTGGTCAAGGGCCAGATCGAGGTCGAGGACGCCGAGATCAGCGGCACCATGGACGGCACGCTGACCGCGCGCGCGAGCCTGGTGGTGCGCGCCAGCGGCCGGGTGCTCGGCACCGCCCGCTGCCGGCGGCTGCAGGTCGAGGAGGGCGGCCAGATCACCGGCCAGATCGAGATGCTCACCGACGCCCCGCGCGCCGAGCCGGGTCGCTCGGCTCCGGAGCCGGCCGCCGAGCCGGCGCCGCGGATGCCTGAGAGGCTCCAGGCCGAGCGGGCACCGCAGGCCTGAGGAGGCCGACGCCATCCGGGCCCCACCGGGCCCGGATGACGCCTATTGTCACGCAAGACCGGCGCCCGGACGGGGCGCCGGATGAGCCTCCGAGGTCAGGCGTGGCCGGCCGGCGTTCCCTGGGCCGCTGCCTGCTGGGCCCGCCGGGCCTGCCACAGGGCAACGAAATCGACCGGCTGCAGCGTCAGCGGCGGGAAGCCGCCCTCGCGGGTGATTTCTGCCAGAATGTGCCGGGCGTAAGGAAAGAGCAGGCGCGGACACTCCACCATCAGGACCGCCTCGAGCACGTTCTCCGGCACGCCGTTCAGGGTAAAGACACCGGCATAGACAAGCTCGGCGATGAAGACCGCCGCGCGGCCCTCGGCCGCCGGCTGCCCGTTCGCCGCCGCCGCCGGCGCCTCGCGCGCCTCGGCGCGGATCGACAGCGCCACCTCGTAGACGGACGCCGCGTCGGGCAGCTTCTGCACCTGCACGTCCAGGCTCAGATTGATCTGCGGCGCCGTGCGCAGGGTGGCGTAGATCTGCGGCGCGCCGGGAACCTCGAAGGACAGGTCCTTGACGAACTGGCCGTTGATCAGCAGCGGCGGCGGTCCGGACTGGGCGGCGCCCGCCGGAGGGGCCTCGGTGCTCTGGGACATGGTCATGCTCCGTGCTGTGCCGGCCTTGAGGCCGCTTGTGGATTGCCGGCCTTGCGGCCGTGAAAGGCGCGGCGGCGGGAGACCGCCTGGCGAATTCGGCGGTGGCCTAGCATGGCGGCGGGCGCAAGACCAGAAGGCCCCGTCAGGCGCGCCAGACGATGCGCTCGGGCGCCGGCGTGGTCGGATCGCAGCGCTGCCAGCCGCCATTGGGAACGCTGACCCCGGTCAGCGCCAGAATGAACCCCCAGTGGCTCACCACCAGGGTCTCGGCCCAGTCTGCCCGCGCCGCCATCGCCGCACGGAAGCGCCCGGCGCGCGTGATGGTCTCTGCCTCGCCCTCGATACCCTGCGGCCACCAGACCTCGTCGAGCGCGGCGAAATCATGCTCCGGCCAGGCCTGCTCCAACTGGCCACGCGGCGTGCCGATATCGCAGGTGAAGGCGCAGCGTTCGCGCACCGTCGGGTCGACCAGCACGGCAACGCCGAGTGCGCGCGCGATCGGCGCGGCCGTCTGCAGCGCGCGCCTGTAGGGCGAGGCGATGATGCGGCGGACGCCCTCCGCGCGCATCGCCTCCGCCGCCGCCTCGGCCTGCCGCGCGCCCAGCTCGGTCAGCGCCGGATCGACGATGCCCGGATCCCGCCGGGTGGCGGTGAAGTGCAGATTGAACTCGCTCTGGCCGTGGCGGAGCAGGATCACGTCCGCAGGAACCCCACCAGCCGCTCGGCCTCGGCGACGATGGGATCGGCGATCGAGGCCGCCCGCTCCGCCCCCTCGCGCAGAATGGCGTCGATCGTTCCCGGATCGGCGAGCAGGCGCCGCGTCTCGGCCGCGATCGGCGCCAGCGCGGCGACGAGCCGCTCGGCCAGCGCTTCCTTGAAGGCGGAGAAGCCCTGGCCGCCATGCTCGCGCAGCACGCCGGCGGCGTCGGTCTCCGCGAGCGCGGCGTAGATGCCGACCAGGTTGCGCGCCTCGGGCCGCCCTTCCAGCCCCGCCGGATCACCCGGCAGCGGCTGCGGATCCGTCTTGGCGCGACGGATCTTCTGCGCGATCGTCTCGGCATCGTCGGTGAGATTGATCCGGCTCTGCTCGGACGGGTCCGATTTGGACATCTTTTTCGTCCCGTCCCGCAGGCTCATCACGCGCGCCGCCGGGCCCAGCACCAGCGCCTCGATCGGGGGGAAGAACGCCACGCCATAATCGTGGTTGAATTTCTGCGCGATGTCGTTCGCGAGTTCCAGGTGCTGGCGCTGATCGTCGCCCACCGGCACGCGCGTCGCGTGGTAGGCGAGAATGTCGGCGGCCATTAGGTTCGGATAGACATAAAGCCCCGAGGACGCGTTCTCGCGGTCCTTGCCGGCCTTGTCCTTGAACTGGGTCATGCGGTTGAGCCAGCCGAGCCGGGCGACGCAGTTGAAGATCCAGGCCAGTTGCGCGTGGGCGCGGACGGCGCTCTGGTGGAAGAACACCGACCGGCCGGGATCGACCCCACAGGCGATGACGCTGGCGGCGATCTCGCGCGTCTGGGTGGCGAGCTGGGCCGGCTCCTGCCACACCGTGATCGCGTGCAGATCCGCCACCGCGAAGATGCACTCGTGGTCGTCCTGCAGCTTCACCCAGTTGCGCAGCGCGCCGAGATAATTGCCGAGCGTCGGGATACCGGAAGGCTGGATGGCCGAGAAGATTCGCTGCATGGCGGCTCGCATGGGTTGAACCAGGCGCTTTTCCGGCCTTGGCCGGCGGCGGTCAACCCCGGGACTTGGCCGCCGCGAAGCGCCGGCGCAGCAGGGAGCGGGCGAGCTCCAGCAGATCGAACGCACCCAGGGCCTGGCCGGCTGCGCCATAGGCGACGAGACCGGTGCCGACCAGCAGCACCAGCGCCAGCGCCCGCAGCACCGACCGGCCGCCGGCGACGGCGAACAGCACCGGATCGAGCACCAGCAGAGCCAGCGCCATCGCGCCGGCGGCGAGCACCATCCGCGCCAGGCGCCTGCCGAGCGTGGCGTCGGGGCGGAAATAGCCGCGCCAATAGAGCAGCACGGCCAGCGCGGCGGCATTGAAAGCGGCGGCGATGCTGGTCGCCAGCGGCGGCCCGACATGGCCGAGCGGACGCATGAAGGCGAGATTGAGGACCAGGTTCAGCGCGACCGCGACCAGCCCGATCTTCACCGGCGTCCCCGTATCGCCGCGGGCGAAGAATGCCGGGGCGAAGACCTTGGCCAGCACGTAGGCCGGCAGGCCGACCGCATAGGCGGCCAGCGCCTGCGCGCTTCTGGCGGCGGCCAGCGCGTCGAACGCGCCGCGGGCGAACAGCACGCTCATGATCGGCCCGCCCGCCACCGACAGCGCCAGCGCCGCCGGCAGGGTCAGCACCAGCGCGTATTCGATGCCGTGGTTGAGGGTGGTGATCGCGAGGCCCTTGTCGCCGGCGCGCACCTGGCGTGAGAGCAGCGGCAGGATCGCGGTGCCGACCGCCGCGCCGATCACCCCGAGCGGCAGCTGATCCACGCGGTCGGCGTAGTAGAGCACCGAGACGGTGCCAGCGGGCAGCAGGCTGGCGATGACGGTATCGACGGCGACGTTGAGCTGCGTCACGCCGGCGCCGATCACGCCCGGCCCCATGCGCCGCAACACCGTCCGCACCCCCGGCGTCAGCTGCGGCCACCCGCAGGGTGGCGCCATGCCGGCGATGCGCACCGCCAGCACCAGCACGCCGAGCTGCGCGAACCCCGAGAGCACGAGCCCGGCGGCCAGCAGGTGCCCGGTGGTCGGCAGCATGGCCATCGGCGGCACGAGCAGCGCGCCGATCAGGAAGACGTTGAACAGGACCGGCGCGCCGGCCGCGGCGGCGAACCGGTCCAGCCCGTTGAGCATGCCGCCGAAAAGCGCCGCGAGGCACATCAGCATCAGATAGGGAAAGGCGATGCGCGTCAGCGTCACGGTCAGGGCGAGCTTGGCCGGCAGTGCGGCGAAGCCGGGCGCCAGCACCACCATCAGTTGCGGCATGAAGACGATGCCGAGGACCGTGATGCCCGCCAGCCAGACCGCCAGCACGCTGGCCACCTCGCCGGCCAGCCGACGCGCCGGCTCCCGCCCGAAGCTCGCCAGCGTGCCGGCGAAGGCGGGAACGAAGGCGGCGTTGAACGCGCCCTCGCCGAACAGCCGGCGGAACAGGTTCGGCAATTTCAGGGCGACGAAAAACGCATCCGCTACCAGCCCGGTGCCGAGCCGGTCGGCGATCAGCACGTCCCGCGCGAAGCCGAGCAGGCGGCTCGCCATGGTCCAGATGCCAACGGTGAGAATGCCTCGCAGCATGGGACGGCCGCCGCCTAGTGGCGTGAAGCCAACGCCCGGCCCCGGGCGGCGGCTGACTCAGCCTTCATCATGAAACGACCGCTCTGACGCATGCCGAACCTTCCGAATGAGCAGAAGCACGAGAGCAACCCCCGATCTGATCGTGCCGTTCCGGGTCGGACCGATCGGAGAGAAGTGGCTCTACACTTATATGTTTATCGACCATGTCCGACCTGAATATTCCATCAGGCCGGAGAGTGCTCTACCCGATCGGTCCGGCCGGCATGTGCGCCGCCAGCGCCGCGCGGCGCATCTCCTGTGTCTGCCAGACCAGCAGGATCGGGATGCCGATCGCCAGATCCCGCGCCCGGCGCAGCAGCGAAACCCCGAGCGAGAGTTCCGCCGGCACGCCGAAAACGGCGCCGAGGCTGGCATACGCCGCTTCCTGCACCCCCGCGCCGGCCGGCACCAGCACGGTAGCAGAAAGGGCGATGTGGGTCAGCGCGTCGATCGCCAGCACGTCATCGAAATCGATATCCGCGCCGAGGAGCTGGAAGGCGATCCAGGTTCCGGTGCCGCCGGCGATCCAGCCGATGAGATGCAGCCCGACGCCGAGGCCGAGCCGCGTCGGGCTGGCATAGAGCCGTGCCAGATCGTCCTGGAACGCCCGCACATGCGTCGGCGCCTCGGCGAACCAGGGTGCGGCGATGCGGCGGGCGAGCGCGCCGAACAAGCGCCCGCCGCCGCGCTGCAGCCACATGAACCCGGCCGCGCCGACCCCGGCCAGCACGAGCCCGACGCCGACGGGCACGGTCAGCCGCGAGCCCGGCGCGTGGTTCAGCAGTTCGATCAGCCCGATCATCATGAAGCCGACCTGGGCGAGGAACTCGGCGGTGACATCGACGACGCTGCCCGCGGCCGCCAGCGGCCAGCGCACACCCTGCATCGCGAGCGCGCGGGTGCCGAGAACGACCCCGCCCATCTGCGAGAACGGCAGGCAGTTGCCGGCGGCGTCGCGCACCATCCGCGCCCAGATCAGCCCGCCGAGCGGCGCGGTCCCGGGCGGCATCAGCGCCGCCCAGGCCAGGCCGAGCAGGCCGGCGAGCAGCACGTTCCATCCCAGGAGGGCGCTCAATCCCTCCCAGCCGACGGAGAGCAGCGCGTCGGCCACGTGGCCCGCGCCGAACCAGCCGATCAGCGCCGTGGCCAGGATCAGGCCCGCCAACGCCAGCAGGAAGGAGAGTTGTTTCAAATGCGTGGGGTCCCAGACGAAGCGAGTATGACCATCCGTTTCGGCGCGGCCACTGGGCCGGTTACACCATCCGCGCCGCCGCAGATAGTCCAGCCGGTTCCGAAACGCGGCGTGACACGCTATAGGGCGCGCGGAACGGCACAGATCGGGAGCCAATGCAGCAGATCCGCCACAGAACTGGCGCCGAGGTTCTCCTGACCGGCGCGACCGGCTTCGTCGGCTCCGCGGTGGCCCGGGCGCTGCTGGGGCGCGGCCACGCGGTGCGCGCGCTCGCGCGGCCGGGCGGGGATCGGCGCAATCTCGCCGGGATCGACATCGAGATCGTCGAGGGCGACCTGACCGACGCGGGCTCGCTCGCGCGCGCCATCGCCGGCTGCCGCTTCCTCGTCCATGTCGCCGCGGACTACCGGCTGTGGGTGCCGGACGAGGCTTCCATGCTCGCCGCCAATGTCGAAGGCACCCGGGCGCTGATGCGGGCCGCGCTCGCGGCCGGCGTGGAGCGGGTCGTGCACTGCTCCTCGGTCGCGGCGCTGGGGCTGACCGCCGACGGCTCGCCGGCCGACGAGGCCACGCCGGTCGCCTTATCGGCGCTCGTCGGCCCCTACAAACGCTCCAAATACCAGGCCGAACGGGCGGTGCTGGCGCTGGTGCGCGAGGCCGGGCTGCCGGCGGTCATCGTCAACCCCTCGACCCCGGTCGGCCCGCGCGACATCAAGCCGACCCCGACCGGCAAGATGATCCTCGACGCCGCCGCCGGGCGCATGCCCGGCTATCTCGATACCGGGCTGAACGTCGTGCATGTCGACGACGTCGCCGAGGGCCACGTGCTGGCCCTCGAACGCGGCCGGATCGGCGAGCGCTACATTCTCGGCGCGGAGAACCTCACCCTCTCGGAGCTGTTCGCCGCGCTGGCGACACTGGCCGGCGTGCGGCCGCCGCGGCTGCGATTCTCGGAGCCGATGCTCTGGCCCGTGGCGCTGGCCTGCGAGGGCCTGGCGCGGATCGGGGTCGTGCCGCCGCTGGTCACGCGCGACCATCTGCGCATGGCGCGCAAGCGGATGTTCTTCTCCTCGGCCAAGGCCATCGCCGAGCTCGGCTACGCGCCGCGCCCGGCCCGCGCCGCGCTGGCCGACGCCATCGCCTGGTTCCGCGCCGAGGGCCGGTTGCCGCCGGCCCGGGGGGCGGCATGAGCGCGCTCGCGGCGTTGGCCCTGCTGGTCTGGGCGGTTCTGCTGTTCGGCCGCGGCCGCTTCTGGCGGGACCGGCCGGGGCTGGCGCCGGCGCCGGCGCAGGGCACCGTGGACATCGTCGTGCCCGCGCGCGACGAGGAGGCCGTGATCGGCGCCACCCTGGCCTCGCTGCTGGCCCAGGACCATGCCTCCTTTCGCGTCATTCTCGTCGATGACGCCAGCGGCGACGCGACCGGCGCCATCGCGCGGGGGATCGCCGATCCGCGCCTGACCGTCCTCGCCGGCCAGCCACGCCCGGCCGGCTGGTCCGGCAAGCTGTGGGCCGTGGCCCAGGGCCTGGCGGCGAGCACGGCGCCGTTCGTGCTGCTGACCGACGCCGACATCGTCCACGAGCCCGGCCATCTCTCCGCGCTGCTCGCCAAGGCGCAGGCGGAGGATCTCGATCTCGTCTCGGAGATGGTGGCGCTGCACTGCGCCAGCCTCGCCGAACGGTCGCTGGTGCCGGGCTTCGTCTATTTCTTTCAGCTCCTCTACCCGTTCGACTGGGTCAACGACCCGCTGCGCGCCACCGCCGCGGCGGCGGGCGGCAGCATCCTCATCCGCCGCCGCGCGCTCGAGCGAATCGGCGGCATCGGCGCCATCGCCGGGGCGCTGATCGACGACGTCGCGCTCGCCCAGGCCGTCAAGCGCGGTGGGCGGATCTATCTCGGCCATTCCGCCCTCGCCCACTCGGTCCGCCCGTATCCGGATTTCGCCGAAATCTGGCGCATGATCGCGCGCACGGCCTTCGTCCAGCTGCGCCATTCCTGGACCCTGCTCGCCCTCACCCTGCTCGGGCTCGGCCTCGTCTTCCTCGTCCCGCCGGCGGCGGCGCTGTTCGGGGAAGGCTGGACGCGGCTGTTCGGGCTCGCCGCCTGGGTCGCGATGGCCGGGTCCTACCTGCCGAGCCTGCGCCGGTTCCGCCTTTCCCCGCTCTGGGCGCCGTTGCTGCCGCTCATCGCCCTGTTCTACATGGCCGCGACCCTCGGCTCGGCGCTCGATCACGCGCGCGGGCGCGGGGTGGTGTGGAAGCGGCGGGCCTATACCGAGGGCGCGGCATGAGTGGCGCGGTGGCGAGCGTCGAGACCTGGTCGGGCAAGGATCGCGGCGACGAGAATTTCCCTGTCGGCTCGCTGCTGATCCGCCGCGACCTGCGCGCGCACGTGCACGCCTTCTACGCCTTCGCCCGCAACGCCGACGACATCGCCGACAGCCCGGTACTGGCACCTGCGGACAAGCTCGCCCGGCTCGACCGCATGGAGGCGGTGCTGCTCGGCCGCGAAGCGTCGGGCTCGCCGAGCGCGCTGGCGCTGCGCGCCTCGCTCGCCGCGACCGGCGTCCCATCGCGCCACGCCACCGACCTGCTGCGCGCCTTCCGCCAGGACGCGACCAAGACCCGCTACGCCAGCTGGGACGAGCTGCTCGATTATTGCCGGTATTCGGCGATGCCGGTCGGGCGCCATGTGCTCGACCTGCACGGCGAGAGCCGCGACCCCTGGCCGGCCTCGGACGCGCTGTGCGCCGCGCTGCAGGTGGTCAACCATCTGCAGGACTGCGCCCGCGACCTGGCGGCGCTGGACCGCTGCTACCTGCCGCTCGACCTGCTCGCCGCCCATGGCGCGACGGTCGACGACGTCCGCGCTCCGGCCACCGCCCCGGCGCTGCGCGCCGTGCTCGACGCGCTGCTGGACGCGGTGGACGGGCTCAACGCCCTGGCGCCCGGCCTGCCGCGGCAGACCAGGAGCCGGCGGTTGCGGCTGGAGACGGGCGTGATCGTGGCGCTCTGCCGGCGGCTGACGGCTCGGCTGAGGCGCCAGGACCCGCTCGCCACGCGGGTGAAGCTGACGCGCCTCGATGTCGCGGCGAGCCTGATCGAAGGCACCACCTGGCTCATCGCAGGGCGGCGATGAGCGCGCTGGAGGCCGATCCGGCCGACCTCGCCGCGGTGGAGGCGCTGGTGCGCGCGGCCGGCACCTCGTTTTATCGCGGCATGCGCATCCTGCCGCCGGACCGCCGGGCGGGCATGTTCGGCATCTATGCCTTCTGCCGCATCGTCGATGACATCGCCGACGAGGACGGCGACATGGCGGAAAAGCGCCGCCGGCTCGATGCCTGGCGCGGCCGCGTCCAGCGCCTCGCCGCCGGCACGGCGGACGGACCGGTGACGCGCGTTCTCGCCGCCGCCACCGCGCGCTTCGCGCTCCGCGAAGCCGATTTCCTCGCCGTCATCGACGGCATGCAGATGGACGCCGAAACCGCCATCGTCGCGCCGGACCTCGCCACGCTCGACCTCTATTGCGACCGCGTCGCCGGCGCCGTCGGCCGGCTCTCCGTGCGTGCCTTCGGCGATGCCTCGCCGGCCGCCGATGACGTCGCCGGCGCCCTTGGCCGCGCCCTGCAGCTCACCAACATTCTGCGCGACCTGGCCGAGGATGCCGGGCGCGGACGGCTCTATCTGCCGGCCGAGTTCCTCGCCGCCGAGGCGGTTCCGATGCTGCCCGCGGCAGCACTCGCCTCGCCGCGCCTCGCCGCCGCGTGCCGGCGCACCGCCGCCCTGGCGCAGGCGCATTTCGCCGCCGCCGAGGCGGCGATGCGGCGCTGCGATCGCCGCGCCATGCGCCCGGCGCGGCTGATGGGCGCCACCTACGCCGCCATCCTCACCAGACTGGAGCAGGAGGGCTGGCGCCACCCGGAGCGCCGGGTCAGCCTGCCCGCCTGGCAGAAAGCCTGGCTGGCGCTGCGGCACGGTTTCGCGTGAGCGGCACCGTCCACATCATCGGCGCCGGCCTCGCCGGCCTCGCCGCCGCGACGGAGCTCACCGCGGCCGGGCGGGCGGTGGCCATCTACGAGTCCGGCCCGGCGGCCGGCGGGCGCTGCCGCTCCTATTTCGACCGCGAGCTCGGCTGCCGCATCGACAACGGCAACCACCTGCTGCTCTCCGGCAACCGCGCCGCCGCCGCCTATCTCGACCGCGTCGGCGCGCGCGCCACGCTCGGCGGGCCGGGTGCGCCGGTGTTCCCGTTTCTCGACCGCGCGAGCGGCGCGCGCTGGGTGCTGCGGCTGAACCGTGGCCGCGTGCCCTGGTGGGTGCTGTTCCCCGCGCGCCGCGTGCCGGGCAGCCGGGTGCGGGACTATCTCGGCCTGCTCGGCCTGCGCGGGGTGTCGCCGGCGGCGAGCGTCGCCGCGCTCCTCGGCTCCAATCCGCTGTTCCGTCCGCTGCTCGAGCCGCTGGCCGTGGCGGCGCTGAACACGCCGGCGGCGAGCGGCAGCGCCGCCCTGTTCGCCGCCGTCGTCAATGAGACGCTGCTGGCCGGCGGCGGCGCCTGCGTGCCGCTGGTGCCGCGCGAGGGGCTTTCGGAGAGCTTCATCGACCCGGCGCTGGCCTGGCTCGCGGCCCGCGGCGTGCGGACGCAATTCGGCCGGCGCATCGGCGCGCTCGACGCCGCGGACGGGCGGGTGCGCGCGCTGCAGACCGGCGACGGCGCCATCCCGCTCGGCGCCGGGGACGAGGTCGTCCTCGCCGTGCCGCCCTGGGTCGCGGCCGACCTGCTGCCCGGCCTCGCGGCGCCGGACGTGTTCGAGGCCATCCTCAATATCCATTTCCGCGCCGAGGCCGCGCCCGGCCCGGCCGGGTTCTTCGGCATCGTCGGCGGCATCGCGGAATGGGTCTTCGTCAAGCCCGGCATCGTCTCGGTCACCATCAGCGCCGCCAACCGGATGGTGGATCAGCCGGCGGAGACGATCGCCGCCGCCGTCTGGCCGGATGTGCGCGCCGCCTGCGGGCTGGCCGGGCCGATGCCGCCCTGGCGCGTGGTCAAGGAGAAGCGCGCCACCTTCGCCGCCACGCCGGACCAGGCGGCGCGCCGTCCGGGGCCGCGCACCGGGCTCGCCAATCTCGTCCTCGCCGGCGACTGGACCGCGACCGGCTTGCCGGCGACGATCGAAGGTGCGATCCGCTCCGGCAACGCCGCCGCCGCCTGCCTGCTCGCACAAGGCTGCCTGCTTGCACAAGGCTGAACCGAGGGATTTGCGCCATGGCTGCCGATGTGCCGACCGACGCCCCTGCCGGGGAGACGCTCGACGCGACGATCGCCGGTGCCGCCGCCGCGCTCGCCCGGCGGCAGAACGCGGACGGGCATTTCGTCTTCGA
>JAKAZO010000126.1 GCA_021815825.1 Pseudomonadota bacterium | reverse complement strand
CACGATTGGCGGCGACGCCGGTGAGCTGCGCGGAATCACGAATGACCTGCGCGAGAAAGGCTTTCGACATGAGGTCTCCTGCGTTGGCCCGGCACGAACTGTTCGCGGCCGGATGGGTCGAATACCGACGAATCGCGGCTGTTCAAGAAACCGCTCGAGGCTTATGCGGGGTTTCAGACGCGGTCTGCAAGATTTTCCAGCACTGAAACGTCCACCGCCGCAACGATCCCGCCGTGCGCCCTTTCGCAAGGCCCGTGGAATGGCCGCAAACCCATGGAGACGCTATCGGATTTCGCCCCTGTGCGGCCCCTTGGGGAAACGAGGCCGCGGCCGCGGCGCGGAAGCTATGGTGCCCAGGGGCGGAATCGAACCACCGACACTGCGATTTTCAGTCGCATGCTCTACCAACTGAGCTACCTGGGCGACCGGGCAGCGAATAGCCCAAGGCGCGATTGCGATCAACCCGTGCGCTCACGGCCGCTCGAGCTGCCAGGCCGTCGCCGCCAGCGTCGGATCCGAGCGCACGACGAGGCTCGCGCCCGTCCGCCGCGTCAGGTCCGGCAGGGCGAAAGGGTCGGCCTGCAGCGCGGAGATCACCGCAGGCGCGGCGCGCAGCGCCAAGCGGCCGGGCTCCGCCGCGGCCGCGCGCAGCGCTGCCAGTCCGGCGGCGTGCGGGCCGGTCATGAGTTCGTGGAGCGGCGGATGGACGCGCGGGCGCAGGATTTCAGCCAGGCCGAGCGCGGTGAAGCCGAGCAGCCGTGGGCGCAGCGGGTCGTCCGCCAGCGCCGCCGCCAGCACCGGGCCGAGGCTCGCCCGGCGCTTCGCCGCCATGCCGGCGAAATCGATCAGGATCGCGCCGGAGAGGTTGCGCAGCCGGATCTGGCGGGCGAGGGCCGGCAGCAGCGCGCGATTGAGCGCCGCCTGGGCCACGCCCTTGCCCGCACCGGCGGCACTCGCCCGCCCGGAGTCGATGTCGATCGCCACCAGCGCCGGCGTCGGATGGATATGGGCGATGGCCCCGCCAGGCAGCACGGCGGTCGGCTCCGCCAGCGACGCGACGGCGCCGGCGATGGCGTCATCGAAGGCCGGGCGGGCGAGGCGGGCGCGGGCGCCGAGGGTCCCGCGCAGGGTGGCGAGCAGCGCCGGCTCATCGACCAGCACCGGCGCGTCGGGCCAGGCAGCGGCGAGGCGTTCGAGCGGATCGGGTCCCGCCAGCAGGCACTGCTCCGGCCCCGCTGCCGCCGTGGCCAGCGCCGCCTCGGTCTCTGTCAGCCTGGCGGTGAGCCGCGGCCCCTTGCCGCCCTGCGCCGCCCGGCTGATGCGGACCCCGAGCATCGTCCCCGCGCTGATCGCCGCCAGCGGGCCGGGCACGTCGCTGTCGGGCAGGAACCCCTCGGCGCCGCCGATGGCGACGAAGGTCCCGGCCATCGCCGGCACGCGGGCGAGCACCCGGCCGCGATGGAGGTCCCCAACCCCGTCCGGCGCGCCCGGGCGCCACAGGGCGAAATCGAGCAGGGCGCCGCCGACCGCGACCGCGACGCGGGACTCGCCGGGCGCGGTCTCGACCAGGATCCGGGGCGTCACGCCCGGGTCCAGCCCAGGCCCTGGAGCATCCTGGCGGTTTCGAACAGCGGCAGCCCGACGACGCCGCTGTAACTGCCGGCGAGGAAGCGCACGAACGCGGCGGCACGGCCCTGGACGGCATAGCCGCCAGCCTTGTCGTGCCACTCGCCGCTGGCCAGGTAGGCCGCGATCTCGGCCTCGGTCAGGCGGGCGAAGGCGACGATGCTGGTCGCCAGGCGCTCGGCCTGCCGCCCGTCCGGGGCGACGAGCACGACGGCACTGAACACACGATGGCGCCGGCCGGAGAGCAGCGTGAGAGCGGCGCGCGCCTCGGCCTCGGTGGTGGCCTTGGGCAGCACGCGCCGACCAACCCCGACGACCGTATCGGCGGCGAGGATGAAGGCGCCGGGGTGGAGTGCCCGCGCCGCTGCGGCCTTCGCCCGGGCCAGGCGCTCCGCCAGCAGCCGTGGCGGCTCGGCCGGGCGCGGCGTCTCGTCGATTTCCGTGGCGCAGACTTGGTCCGGAACGACGCCGATCTGTGCCAGGAGCGCCCGCCGCCGGGGGCTGGCCGAGGCCAGCACGAGCGGAGCAGGGGAGGCAGGAGGCGGATCCGGCTCGGCGCCTCGGGCAGCGCCGGGGCTACATGCGGGAATCGGGTTCACTTAAAGCGGAACGTGATCCGTCCCTTGGTGAGGTCGTAGGGCGTCATTTCGACATTGACGCGGTCACCGGCGAGCACGCGGATGCGGTTCTTGCGCATCTTGCCGCTCGTGTGCGCCAGGATGACGTGCTCGTTGTCCAGCTTGACCCGGAACATGGCATTCGGCAGCAGCTCGGTCACCGTGCCGCTGAATTCGATCATATCTTCCTTGGGCATCTGACCCCATTCGTGGCGACCCAGGCGTTTCGCGGAAAGGCGATATGCGCCCGGGCTGCAGCAGGGTCAACCTTAGCGATCGGGGCCGGGGCTATCGGGGCCGGGATTGAGACGGAGCGCGATGCTGCGCGCGTGCGCGCCCAGCCCCTCGGCCTCGGCCAGCGCGATCGCCGCCGGTCCGATCTCGCCCAGACCACGTGCCCCGGCCGCGATCCAGGTCGTGCGCTTGAGGAAATCGAACACGGAGAGCCCGGAGGCGAAGCGAGCGGTGCGCCCGGTCGGCAGCACGTGATTGGGGCCGGCGATGTAATCGCCCAGGGCCTCGGGGCAGAAGCGGCCGAGGAACGCGGCTCCGGCATGGCGGATGCGCGCAAACGCCGCCTCGGGATCGGGCAGCATGATCTGCAGATGCTCCGGCGCGAGGCGATCGACCAGGCCCACCGCTTCGTCCCAGCTCCGCACCACGATCACCGCGCCGTGCTCCCGCCAGGAGGCACCGGCGATCGCCACCCGCGGCAGCGTGGCCAGCTCGGCCGCAACGGCGGCGGTGACGGCCTCGGCGAAGCCGGCATCGTCGGTGATCAGAATCGCCTGCGCCGCCTCGTCATGCTCCGCCTGGGCGAGGAGATCGACGGCGACGTGGCGCGGCACGTTGGCCGCATTGGCGAGGATGACGACCTCCGAGGGGCCGGCGACGGCATCGATGCCGACATGGCCGAAGACCTGGCGCTTGGCCTCGGCGACATAGGCGTTGCCGGGGCCGACGATGCGATCGACCGCGGCGATGGTCGCGGTGCCATAGGCCAGCGCCGCCACCGCCTGCGCGCCGCCGACACGGTAGATCTCGTGCACGCCGGCACGGCGCGCGGCGGCGAGGACGAGCGCGTTGACCGTCCCGTCCGGTGTCGGAACGCACATGGCGATGCGATCGACGCCGGCGATGCGCGCCGGCAGGGCGTTCATCAGCACCGAGGACGGATAGGCCGCCTTGCCGCCCGGCACATAGAGGCCGACGGCCGCGAGCGGGGTCCAGCGCATGCCGAGGGTCAGGCCCGCCGCATCCTCGAGGCGCAGATCGGCCGGCATCTGGGCACGGTGGAAGGCCTCGATGCGGGTCGCGGCGAGCTCGAGCGCGGCGGCGAGGTCCGCCGGGATCGCGGCGACCGCGGCGTCGATCTCGGCGGCGGGGATTCGCAGCGTGGCCGGCGTCAGCGCGAGCCGGTCGAAGCGGGCGGTGGCCTCGATCAAGGCCGCATCGCCGCGGGCGCGGATGTCGGCAATGATCGCCGCGACCACATCGCCGACCTCGGCGGTCGTGGCGCGCGCGGTGGCGAGCAGGGCGGCGAACCCGGCCTCGAAGCCGGTCTCCCGGGTGGACAGACGGTAGCGCGGCGCGATCATCGGGCTACGCGGCGCGACCATCGGGCGACGCGGCGCTCAGGCAGCATCGCCGAGCGCCGCGCGGAAGCGGGCGATCCAGCCGCTGATCACGTCCGGGCGGGTCTTGAGCGCGGTGCGGTTGACGATCAGGCGGCTGGTGACATGGGCGATCACCTCGGTCTCGACCAGTCCGTTCGCCTTCAGCGTCGAGCCGGTGGCGACCAGATCGACGATGACGCGCGACAGCCCGAGGCCCGGCGCCAGCTCCATGGCGCCGTTCAGCTCCACCACTTCGGCCTGGACACCGCGGGCGGCGTAGTGGCGGCGGGCGATGGCGGGGTATTTCGTCGCCACGCGCACGCGCGACCAGCGCCGCGGATCGTCGCTGCCGGCGGTGGCGGCCGGCTCGGCGACGGAAATGCGGCAGGCGCCGATGCCGAGATCGAGCGGTGCGTAGATTTCCGGGTAATCGAACTCCATCAGCACGTCGGCGCCGCAGATGCCGAGCGCCGCGGCGCCGAAAGCGACGAAGGTGGCGACGTCGAACGGGCGGACGCGGATGACGTCGAGGCCGGGATCATCGGTCGGGAAACGGAGCCGGCGGCTGGACTCGTCGGCATAGTCGGCGGCGGGATGGACGCCGGCGCGCGCCAGCAGCGGTCCGCACTCGGCCAGGATGCGCCCCTTGGGCAGCGCGAGCACGACGGGCCCGCCGAGATCCGGGGGAGCGTCGAGGTCCGGCTCGAGCGCGGCGGCGGCAAACGGGGCGGTCATCCGGGCTCCTCACGGACCGTTGGGGGGCTTCGATCTACACCGAGGCCGGCGCGGACGGAAGGTGCCGGCGCTATATCGGCCAGCACCGTCAATTCCCATAATATATCTTATACAACTTTAGGCGGCGCGCGACGCCGCCGCAGACCCTCACCCGGACCAAGGCGGATCGAGACGCGGCGGCCAGGCCAGCCCGGCGTCGGCGGCCTCCAAGGTCAGGTTCGGGTTGTAGAATGGGTCCGCCCGCAGAAGCGCGCCCCAGCGCGCCCGCATCACCGCCGCTTCGCGCTCCAGACGCGCCAGCTTCTCCGGCGCCGTCGGCCGCCCGCGGGAGAGCGATTCGTGGTGATAGAGCTCGGCGTATGGCGTGTAGATGACCGACAGGCCCGCCTGGCGCAGCCGCAGGCACAGATCGACGTCGTTGAAATCCACCGGCAACGCCTGTTCGTCCAGGCCCCCGACCTCGAGATAGACCGCCCTGCGCATCGCCAGGCACGCCGCCGTCACCGCGGAGACGTCCCGCGCCAGCCGCGCCTGCCCGGCGGTGCCGGGCTGGTCGCGCGGTTCGCCGACATAGGCATGCCCGGCGATGGAACGGGCACCGATCCCCAGCACCACACCGACATGCTGGAGGTCGCCGTTCGGATACAGCAATCGCGCACCCACGGCGCCGACCTCCGGCCGCAGCGCCTGCGAGGCCAGCTCGCTCAGCCATCCCGGCGTGATCACCTCGGTATCGTCATTGAGCAGCACGACGATCTCACCGCGGGCCGCGCGCACGCCCTCGTTGTTGAGCGCCGAGAAGTTGAATGGCCCCGGCAGGCGCAGCACGCGCGCCCGGCCGGTGCGCTCCCAGTCCGCCAGCATACGCAGGGTTCGCGGCCGAACGGAGCCGTTGTCGAGGATCACGATCTCGTACGGGACGGTCTCGGTCCGGGCCACGATGCTGTCGATGCAGCGCCCCAGCGTCCGCCCGCCATCGCGGGTCGGGATCAGCAGCGAGACCAGGGGCGGGTTTTCCGGCAGCGGGTAAACCACGCGACGGCACAAGGCGACATCGGGCGCCGCTTCGACCCGCGCGCCGGGATGCGTCCGGGCGAGGAACGCCGCCACCGCCCGGCGCTCCGCCCCCTCGG
>JAKAZO010000125.1 GCA_021815825.1 Pseudomonadota bacterium | reverse complement strand
GTCATCGAGGCCCGCGACGTGATCTTCTTCGCCTCCTTCATTGGGTTCTGGCTGTTCGTCAACACGCTCGTCGTCGAGCTTCGGAAAGCCGATTGAAGCATGCGCCGCGTCTGGTCCTCGATCATCGGCGGTCTCGCCGTCCTCGGCCTCCTCGTCGGCATCAATCTCGCCGCGGATGGGCTGCTTTCCGGTGCTCAGCTCGATCTTTCCGAAGGAAAGATCTACACGCTGTCGGCCGGCACGCGTCAGCTTCTCAGCGGCTTGAAAGAGCCGGTCACGCTGCGGCTGTTCTATTCGCGCGACATGGGCGCGCGGGTGCCGTCCTACGGCGCCTACGCCGAGCGGGTGCGCCAGATGCTGCGCGAGTATGCCCAGCTGGCCGGCGGCAAGCTGCGGCTGGAATTCTACAATCCCGAGCCGTTCAGCGACCTCGAGGACCGCGCTCTGGCCTACGGGCTGCAGGGCGTACCGCTCGACCAGAGCGGGGAGCAGGTCTATTTCGGGCTCGTCGGCACCAATCTGCTCGACGACACCCGCACCATCGGCTTCTTCCAGCCCGATCGCGAACGCTTCCTCGAATATGATCTCTCGCGCGTCATCTATGAGCTCTCGAACCCGACCCGCCCCGTCATCGGCGTGATGACATCGCTGCCCCTGATGGGCGACCCCCGGGCTATGATGATGCGCGGCGCCGCCGCGGCGCGGCCATGGGTCTCGGCCATCCTGATGCGCCAGAGCTTCGCCGTTCGCACCCTGCCGCTCGATGCCTGGTCGATCCCGGCCGACGTGAAGGTGCTGCTCGTCGCACACGCGCAGAACCTGTCCGAGCCCGCGCTCTACGCCATCGACCAGTTCGTCATGCGCGGCGGACGGCTGATGGTGATGGTGGACCCGTACAGCGAGGCACAGGCAGGCACGCCCGGTCCGAACGGCATGCCGCGGATGGATCTCGCTTCGGATCTGCACCGGCTGTTCGACGCCTGGGGGATCGCCTACGATCCGAGCCAGGTCGTCGGAGACCTCGACGGCGCCTGGCAGGTCCGCGCCGGGCCGGAAGACCGCGTGTCGGTGGTCAATTACGTCCCCTGGTTCAGCATCCGCGACGGCATCAACCGCACGGATCCCGCCACCGGCGACCTCGACCAGGTCACCGTCGCCGATGCCGGCTTCATCGCCAAGAAGCCGGGGGCCGCGATCGAGTTCACGCCCATCCTCCAGAGTAGCGCCCAATCGGGCCTGATTCCCGCGGAGACCATCCGGACCAGCCCGAACCCCTCGGAATTACTGGCGAATTTCAAGCCCGAGGGCGGCCCGCGCGTGATCGCCGCGCGCGTGCGCGGGGTGCTGAAATCCGCCTTCACCGCCCCGCCCGCCGCGCCCAAGGGCAGTCAGGCGCCAGCGGACCTGCCCTCCTTCCGGGCCAACTCCGAGACGCCGGCCAACCTCGTCGTCGTCGCTGACAGCGACATCCTCGCCAACCGCTTCTGGGTCCGCGTCGAGAGCTCCTTCGGTGAGGAGCAGGCGACGCCGTTTGCCTCCAACGGCCCGTTCGTCGCCAATCTGCTCGGCTCCCTCGCCGGCGGCGACATGCTGCTCGGGCTGCGCGGCCGGGGCGTCGTCTCGCGCCCGTTCACCGTCGTCGACGCCATGCAGCGCGATGCCGAGGCCCGCTTCCGTCGCACCGAGCAGACGCTGCAGAAGCATCTGCAGGAAACGCAAAAGAAGCTCGCCGAGCTGCGCCAGGGCAACGCCGCGGGCGGCGCGGCCGGCGGCGGCGCGTTACTCACCCCCGAGCAGCAGCAGGCGATCGACGCCGCCGACCGTGAGGTGTTGCAGACGCGCAAGCAGCTGCGCGCGGTGCAGCTCGATCTCAAGCACGACATCGACCGGCTCGATGTCGAATTGCGCCTGTTCGACATCGTCGCCGTCCCCGCGGTGCTGACCGTGATCGCCATCGGGCTTGGCCTGGCGCGCCGCCGGCGCCGCACCCAGGCCCGTGCTTAGGCCACGCGGGCCGATGCCAGCCTGCAAGGGAATTCCGTCATGAAGCCGCGCACCGTCCTCGTGCTGGTCGTGCTCGCTGTGCTGTCGCTCGCCGGTGGCTGGTATCTTGATGTCCACGGCAGCCAGTCGGAGAGCAGCAGCGTCACCGCCGGCCAGGCCGCCTTCCCTGATCTGGCCGCGGCCTTGGCCAATGCCGCGCGCATCGAGATCAGCCACCAGGGCAACGCCGTCACCCTGACGCGCCATGACGATGCCTGGCAGGTCACCCAGCGGGCGGACTACCCGGCGATCCCGGCGCGGGTTCACGCCCTGCTCGCCGGCCTGGCCGGGTTGCGCCTGGCCGAACCGCGCACCGCGGACCCGTCTTTCTATGACAAGCTCGGCATCGAGGACCCGGCACGTCCGGCCGCCGCCTCCTCGCTGGTCCGCGTGCTCGACGCCGCCGGCAAGCCCCTCGCCGCGCTGATCGTGGGGCAGAAGCGGCCGCAATCGCAGCCGGACCTGCCGGACCTGATCTATGTGCGGCGCCCGGGCGAGGCGCAGTCCTGGCTGGCCGAAGGACGCCTCGACGTCGAGGCCGACCCGCAATCCTGGATCGATCACGAACTGTTCAACATCGCCCATGACCGGGTCGAGACCGTCACCGTGACGCGCGGCGACCAGCATCTCGTATTCGCCCGCAAGGGCGAGGCGATGACCCTCAGCGAGCCGGCCGACCACCCGGCGCTCGAACAGGGCGCGCTGGAGCAGGTCGGCCGCGCGCTGGAATTCGTCAGCTTCTCGGACGTCAAGCCGCGCGCGCAGATGCCGGGGGACGCACTCGCCACCACCGTGGTGACGACGACCGATGGGGTAACGCTGACCCTGGCGCTGAACACGGTGCCGCCGCCGAAGCCCGCGCCGGGCGAGAAGCGCGCCGAGGACGCTCCGCCCCCCTCGGCCGGGCTCTGGATCAGCGCCACCGCGAGCGGCAGCAACAGCGCCGAGGCCGGGCGGCTGAACGGGATCCTTGGCGGCTGGGCGTATCAGATCGGGGCATGGAAGGAGAGCGGCCTTGCCCCGACCCTGGACGACCTCAAGCAGCGCGCCGCTCCCCATGGCGGGGCGCCCGGCACGCCGCCCGCGCGGCCACCGATGCCGCCGCCGGCCGGTCAGCCGTAGCCCATGGGCGCACCGTCGCCCGGGCGGAGCTATCCCGCGCGGCCGATGGTCGGGATCGGCATCATCGTGCTGCGCGAGGACGCGGTTCTGCTGATCCGCCGCAGCCGGCCACCGGCGATGGGCTCGTGGAGCCTTCCCGGCGGGGCACAGGAACTCGGCGAGACCGCGATCGACGCAGCGCGACGGGAATTGCTGGAGGAAACCGGCCTCACCGTGGGCGACCTCACCCTCGTCGCCCACGCCGACAGCATCCACCGCGATGCCGAAGGCCGCGTCGAGTATCATTACACCATCCTCGATTTCGCTGCCCGCTGGCAGGGCGGTGAGGCGGTGGCCGGGGCCGACGCGGGTGCGGTCGCGTGGGCGCCCTTCGATCAGCTCGACGCCTATGCGCTGTGGAGCGAAGCCCACCGCGTCATCGCCGCGGCGCGCGCAGCACTCGCCGCGCCGGCATAGCCCGGAAGGGCCGGCCGAGCGGCTCGCGGGACGTTGCCCTTTCGCCGCCGATCGGTTAAAGCCGCCGTTGCGCCGGCACCCCTGGAGGCCGGCGTTTGCGTTTTCCTGCAGGAGCACACCATGGCCAATTTCGTGAACATCGAGGCCGCGGCGCGCGAGCGGGCCGGTAAGGGGGCGGCGCGTGCGACGCGGCGAGCGGGGCTGGTTCCCGCCGTCATCTATGGGGCGAAGACAGCCCCCAGCCTGATCGCGCTCGACCCGCGCGCCATCCTCCGTGAGATCCACCGCCCCGGCTGGCGCTCGCGCCTCTACGAGATCGCCGTCGGCGGCGAGTCGACGCGGGCGCTGATCCGTGCCGTCCAGTTCCACCCCGTCACCGACGCGCCGGAGCATGTCGATTTCCAGCGCCTCGCCCCGGGCGAGCCCGTCCGCATCGCGGTCGCGGTGCATTTCATCAACGAGGGGACGAGCCCGGGCCTGAAGCGCGGCGGCGTGCTGAACGTCGTTCGCCACGCCGTCGAGGTTCTCGCCGATCCCGACCACGTGCCGGAATTCTTCACCGCCGATCTCGGCCCCCTCGACATCAACGACAATATCCGTTGGTCGGATCTGAAGGGCACCGAGGGGATGCGCCCGACCATCGTCGACCGCGACTTCGTCATCGGCTCCGTCGCCGCGCCGACCAAGATGGCGGAAGCGGCGGCCGAGACGGCGGCGCCCTCCGCGGTCGCCGCGGCGCCGGCCAAAGGCGCTGCGCCGGCGAAGGGAGCCGCCCCCGCCAAGACTGCGGCCCCGAAAGCCGCTGCGGCGCCGAAACCCGCTGCGGCCAAGGCGGGCGGCAAGAAGGGCTGAGCCTTCGTTCCGGAAGCGGTGTCATGCAGCTCTGGGTCGGGCTCGGCAATCCCGGGCCCAACCATGCGCGCCAGCGGCACAATATCGGCTACATGGCGCTCGACACGATCGCGCTCCGCCACCGCTTCTCGCCGTGGCGGAGCCGCTTCAAGGGCAGCGTCGCCGAGGGCGTCATCGACGGTCACCGCATCCTGGCGCTCAAGCCGCTCACCTACATGAACGATTCGGGCGAGAGCGTGCAGCCGGCGGCGGCCTTCTACCGCATCCCGCCGGAGGCCATCACGGCGTTCCATGACGAGCTCGATCTCGCGCCCGGCAAGGTGCGGATCAAGCGTGGCGGCGGCGCCGCCGGGCATAACGGGCTACGCAGCATGGACCGCCATCTCGGCACGCCGGACTACTGGCGGGTCCGCCTTGGCATCGGCCATCCCGGCGTCAAGGAGCGCGTGCTCGGCCACGTGCTCGGCGACTTTGCCAAGGTGGACCTGGACTGGCTGCTGCCCGTGCTCGACGCCGTCGCCGAGGCCGCGCCCCTGCTCGCCGCCGGCCAGCGCGAGGCGTGCATGACGAAGATCGCCCTCCTGACACAGGACCCCCGCTAAATGGGCTTCAATTGCGGCATCGTCGGCCTGCCCAACGTCGGCAAATCGACGCTGTTCAACGCTCTGACCGCGACTGCCGCGGCACAGGCGGCGAACTACCCTTTCTGCACCATCGAGCCGAATGTCGGCCGGGTCGCGGTGCCCGATCCGCGCCTGGCGGCGCTGGCGGCAATCGGCAAATCGGCGAAAATCCTGCCGACCAGCCTCGAGTTCGTCGATATCGCCGGTCTGGTGCGCGGCGCCTCGCGCGGCGAGGGGCTCGGCAACCAGTTCCTCGCCCATATCCGCGAGGTCGACGCGATCATCCATGTCCTGCGCTGCTTCGAGGATCCCGACATCACCCATGTCGAGGGCGGCATCGATCCGCTGCGCGACGCCGAGATCGTCGAGACCGAGCTGATGCTCGCGGACCTCGACAGTCTGGAGAAGCGTCTGCCCGCGCTGGTCAAGCGCGGCCGTGGCGGCGACCGCGAGGCGGCGGCGCAGGCCGCCCTGATCGAACCGATCATCGCCGCCCTGCAGGAGGGCCGCCCGGCGCGGACGGCGATCCCGCGTGCCGAGGCGGAGGCCGCCCGCCGGCTCGACCTGCTCACCGCCAAGCCGGTGCTCTATGTCTGCAACGTCGCCGAGGCGGAGGCCGCCACCGGGAACGACGCCACCGCGGCCGTCACCGCCCGGGCGGCGGCCGAAGGAGCCAGGGCCGTCGTCGTGTCGGCCGCCATCGAGGCCGAGGTGAGCCAGTTGCCCGAAGCCGACCGGCGCGAGTTCCT
>JAKAZO010000044.1 GCA_021815825.1 Pseudomonadota bacterium | reverse complement strand
CCCTCGGGAACGGCCAGGCCGGATGCGGATATCGTCGCCGTCGTCGCGTGCCATGACCGGACGATCGGCATCCGATTCATGCCTGCCAAGTCACTTCAAGGGTCCGTCGTGCCGTGGCGCAATAATACTTGCTCCAGCGTAGGAACGGCGGAACCGGCCACGCCGCACCTTGCAGCAGCCATACGTTTGAACATTGAAGACACAGAGAAAAATGCCTCAGGCGCCATCCAGCGCACCATCCCAGGTGCCACTTCGGCACCCCCGCACACTGCAAAAAACAACGTGCAGACAAATATTTACGCCCAAAGGGCCAGCGGATCACAAATCCGCTTTATCTTGCCATCACTAAACCACCCGCCGATCCTACGCCACACTACGATCACCAGCGCCGACTCCGATCACGTGGGCCAACGCTCAACCCGCCGTCGCACTGCCGAATCGCTGCATCCGGCACGCTGGTTGAGGGTCAAAGGCTCGCAAGGACGGAACGGTGAGGCGTCAGGAGAGCGAGGGAATTGCCCCGCAACCCAGCGATACGCCCGCCCCGTCCACACGCGGCTTCATCAAGCAAGTCGTGCACCTCAACCGGCACGGTCAGCGATGATTCCGACTGGAAAGTGATGCCGTCATTGCTTCTGGAGTAAGTCCTCAACGTCATGCGTCCCCCTTGTCGGAGGGCCACGGTAGCAGTCTCATCCGCACAGCAAATGGCAAGAACATCCCCCGGCGAGCACCCCAGCTCACCCACCTGAACAGTCATGGATTCGTCAAGGGACAGGCTCCAGATGTGGTCAGTCCTGTAGGCGGTAAACCAGAATCTCCCGGATACCCCGTCAACAACTCCTCGGGTAACTTCGAGGAAACACTCGTGAGAGAATTTCTCGATAAACGGCTCCCAAAATCGTCCGATCTTTCTGTGATGATGGAACACAGAGATAAGATCAGACTGTTCATCTGCGGTGGCAGCCTCCGTCTTGATGAGCTCCTCTGAGAACGTCGGGACAACAAAACCGTTGTCCGCAAACACGTCCAGCGGATAGGCCGATACTATGGCAGAGACTCCCGAGGCCCCTACCGTGCCGATGTAGGGGCCGCCCCCAGTAGCGGAGGAGATCGGCCAAACAACCGCCTCTTTGTCACCACACCACCTGATTTGCCTCACATGAGGCACCCACTCCCTTGGAACGACATACCGGAGACCATCTAGCCGGACAGCCACCTCGCCCTCATGCGCCTGAAACAGCGAGCATAGCCGGCTTCGGCCATCGAGATCACGGGCCAGCGTGATACCTTCGTTGTCCTCCTTGATATCGCTGATCAGGGTTAACTCTCGCGCCATCTGAGAACCGGCCTCCGTGCCATATGCAATCCTACTTCATGCTGGATGATGGGCTTCCCGACGCCGTTCCTGCGGCAGTTGGAGTGAAGCTATTCTGGTCCGATCCCGTCAAATTTCCCGACGATGTCGAGGCGCTCACAGGGATGAAGCCCGATCCGGGAGTACCATTAGAGCTTTGCGGACCTTGGCTTCCCGTAACCGGAACAGGGAACATCGTCATCACATTACCAGTCGCTTTGTCGTAGTAGATTTGCACCTGGTTGGTCGGCACTCCATTGGCGTCAGTACCAATTGGGTAAGGCACCGTCTGCCCCGTGCTCTGGTTTTGAAGCAGGACTTGTCCCTGCAACACCATCACACTTCCCTGACCAAACGGAGCAACGCCGGGAGGGGCAAGGGGCGATGCGAAAACATCATTCGATAGCTGCTGAAGCGTACTCGGGTTCGAATATTCTTGACTGAAAACGCTGTTGCCGGGGCGGGTACGAGGAGTGTCGATCCCGTGCGAATTCAGGATGTGAGCCATAGCGTCCGGGGGGATCTGCTGAAGCCCCGACGGATCCACATTGTTCAGCGGGTCGTTTCCGACGTATGCATACAGGTTCGCGCCGCCGGCGTATCCGATGGGATCGGGCTGCAGGAAGCGGCCCCAGGCGGGGGCGTAGATGCGGGCGCGGGCGTAATAGAGGCCGTTGCTCTCGGGATCGATGCGCAGGCCGGTGTAGCGGAAGCTGCCGGCGGTGCTGGCGCTCTCGCCGTACGGCCGGTAGCCCGCCTTGGTCAGCGCGCCGCTGCCGGATTCGAGCGTCGCCAGGATCGAGCCCCGAATGTCCGGGATCATCGTCTCGCGCGTGCCGGCCGCGACGTTCATCTGGTTCAGCACCGCCGTGGGGCCGAGCCCGTAGGCATACCAGCGCTCGATCTGTCCGCTGCTGCCATCATACTCCAGAACCTCGCGGTTGTCGGCATCGGTGACATAGATGGTCGTCGCCGCCCCCACCGTCTTCAGCTTGCGCCGGCCCTGCGCATCGAAGGCGTAGGCCGCCACCGGCTGGCCGCTCTCGCCGGCAGTGGAGCTCGTGGAGGAACCGCCTCGTCGCCGCCCTCCCTCGCGAAGATCCTGGCCGGCCGTTCAGGTGCAATCGCGAGCCCGGGCGCCTTCATCCCGGCGCGGCGCCTGAATGTCCAACTCCCGCCGCCAGGGCGGATCGGCGCCGGGCCGGGCGCAGACGTGGGCGCCCGCCAGCAGGGCGAGGGCAAGCGCGTGGCCGATCGCCGCCTCGCCGGCACCGCGCAAGGCGCCCGGCGACAGGCATCCGGCTTCGGCCAGACCGGCGAGCAGGCCGGCCATGAACGCATCGCCCGCGCCGACCGTATCCACGACGCGGACCTTGCGCGTCGGGCGGTCGAAGCGGTCAGCATCGCGGAAGGCACTGGCGCCCTCGCCGCCCCGCGTGACCACGACCAACCCGACGCCCTGGTGCAGCAGAGCGGCGGCGAATGTTTCGGCCGTCTGCCCGGGCGCGATCCAGGCGAGGTCGGCGAGACTGAGCTTCACCAGGTCGGCGATCGCGAAGCAGCGCGCCAGCCGGGCGCGGTGCGCGGCTGCGTCTGGAATATGGTCGGGGCGGATGTTCGGATCGAGGCTCACCAGACGTCCGTCTGCCCGCGCCGCGCGGATCACCGCTTCCACGCCGGCCGCGGAGGGTTCGCGCACGAGGGCGAGCGAGCCGGTGTGCAGCACGGTGGCCGCCGCGGGCAGTGCGGCGGGAACGAAATGCCGGTCCGCCGCGGCCGCGTCATAGAACGCATAGCGCGGTTCGATGGCATCAAGGCTGGCGAAGGCCAGCGTGCTCGGCCGGTCGAGCCGCGCGGACGCGGTCAGGTCGACGCCGGCTCCCGTCAGCGCTCCGGCCAGCATGTCGCCGAAGAAATCCGTCGAAATCCCGCCGGCGAAGCCGGTCGCGACACCAAGCCGGCCGAGCCCGACGGCAACATTGAGCGGCGAGCCGCCGACCATCGGCCGATAGCACGCATGGCCCGCCGCGCTCCGCGTGGGCAGGAAGTCGATCAGCCCCTCGCCGCACACGAGGATCATCGTGCCCGTCCCTCAGCCGGTGTGGATCGGCACGACATAGGGCCCTTCCGGGATCACCGCCACCGCCGCATCGCCGCTGGCTTGGATGGAAGCGGCCACGGCAGCCTCCAACGAGGCGATGAGGTCAACGCCGGTGATACGCCGCTCCTCGTCGCCAAGGCCGGTGGTGTAAAGTTGGACCGTACCCCGGCGCATCGGCTTGAGCTGCATCTCGGTCTGCCATTCGTCGATGTCGGCGAAGCGCTTGACCATCAGCCCGGCGAGGAAGGCGTCGGGGCCGAGTGCGACCAGCCGCGCCTGCGCCTCGCGGAATTCGGCCGAGCCGAAGCCCTCGGAACACTCCGAGGCAATGATCAGCCTGCCGCCGGGGGCCAGGATGTCGAGCGGCGTCACCATGCCCTTGACGGTCTGATAGTACGTCTTGTCGAGCGGATAGCCGGCGGCGGACGTGACGACGGTCTGATACCGCCGCTCCACAGGCACCTCGCAGGAGGCGGCGGCGAACCGCACCGCGGCGAGGTGGCTCTCGATGATCTCGCCAAAGGAGACGAATGCCAGGTCGCGGTCCTCGTCCTGAACGGTGTTGAGGGCGTAGATCGCGCCGATGCGCCGCACGATGTCGAGCTGTTCCTCGTGCAGCGGGTTGCCCTCGAGATTGCACTGCACGGCGAGGGGGTCTTCCATGAAGCGCGCGGAATGGAAGGTGCGGATCGTGTCCTGGTGGGCGACGCCGGGGGCCACGACCTTCCGCCCGCCGGAATAGCCGGCCATAAAATGCGGCTCGACCAGGCCGGTGGCGATACGCAACTCGGCCTCGACGAAGCGGCGGTCGATCTTCACCGGCACGCCGCGCTTGGCTGTCACGCCGAGATCGACATGGTCGGCGTCGTTGCGGGCGAAGTGGTTTTCGACCCGGACGTTGGCCAGCACCCAGGGGTCGCCGACCAGCTCGGCGAGCTCCTCACCCTCGTTGGGCCGGTGCAGTCCCGTCGCCACCAGCACCGTGATCGCCGCCAGCGGGATGCCGGCCGAGACCATTGCCTCGATCATCGGCCGCAGGAACAGATGGTTGGGCACGGGGCGGGTGATGTCGCAGATCAGGATGCAGGCGCTGGCTTTGCCGCGTGCCAGCACCTGCAGCGGCGCGGCAGCGATGGGGCGCTCCAGCGCGGCAGCGATGGCGGCCCGGGAGTCGGGCAGCTTCGCCAGAGCGCGCTTGCGGATGATTGTGGCCGTGGCATGCTCGGGCAGCCGCAGCGGCAGGTGGCCGCGGCCATATGCGATGGCGATCCCGCCTGGATCGCGCCCGGACGAACCGTTCATGCTGTGCCTCCCCATCGCTCGCGGTTGCTTTCCGCGCCCGATTCCATTCTTCTCCCTCCTTGGCCGGTCCACAAGGCGTGCGCGCGATGGCAGACGAAACGCTGCGGCTGCTGGCCGATGATCTGACGGGTGCGCTGGACAGCGCGGCGCAGTTCGTGCCGCGCCTCGGCCCGATCATTTGCTTTCTCGACCCGCCGCTTCTGCCGCCGCTCTCCTGCGCGCTCGACACCGGCACGCGCGAGCAGAGCGGCGAGGCTGCGGCCGCCGCCGTCCGCACCAGCGCCAGCCTGTTCGCCGGTGCCGGTATCGCCTTCAAGAAGATCGACAGCCTGCTGCGCGGGCATGAGGCGCTGGAGATCGCGGCGTGCCTCGCCGCGAGCAGCTTCCGCGCGACGGTGATCGCGCCGGCCTTTCCGGCGCAGGGGCGCGCGACGCGGTTCGGGCGCCAATGGGCGCGTGGGCTCGGGGGTGAGGCGGAAGGATGGACCCTTTCGGCGACCGACCTCGCCGCCGCGCTGTCCGCGCTCGGTCACCCCGTCCGACACGCGCGCCCCGGCGATCCGGCGCCCGACGGCGTCAGTCTGTGGGATGCTGAAACCGAGGCTGACCTGGAGCGCATCGTGGCCGCCGGCCGTGCGGTGGCAGGGCCGGTGCTGTGGTGCGGCACGGCCGGGCTGGCCGCCGCTCTCGCGGGCGCGCCGTCGTCGCCGCCGCCAGCCCTGGCGCGGCCGCTGCTCGGGCTGTTCGGGTCCGATCACGCGGCGATGCAGGCTCAGCTCGCCCTCTGTTCCACCCACCATGTCGCGGTCGCGGCGGATCGGGCGGCCAATCTGCGGGCCCGGCTCGCCGCCGATGGCGTGGCGCTGGCGAGCTTCGCCCTGCCGCCGCGCCTCGCCCGCGACGAGGCGGCAGCGCGGATCGCGGCGACGATCGAATCCGTTCTGACGCCGATGCCCGAGCTGCGCACTCTCATCGTCGCTGGCGGCGAGACGCTGCGCGTCGTCGTGCGGATGCTCGGCGCCTCGCACCTCGTGCTGCTGGGGCAGATGCGGCCCGGCGTGCCGCTCTCGCGTCCCGGCGACGGCGCGTGGCAGAATGTGCGTATCGTTTCGAAGTCCGGCGCCTTCGGCGAGCCGGACCTGTTGCGACGTTTGCTCGAGGAGAGCCTGATTTGAGCCCGACCACTCTGGCCATCACCATGGGCGATCCGGCGGGGGTGGGTCCCGAGATCATCGTCAAAGCGGCCGCGGCGCTGGCGCCCCGGCTGGCCTCCGGCGAGCTGCGGCTGCTGATCCTCGGCAGCCGTGCCGCGCTCGATGCGGCCTGCGCCCTCTGCAGCGCACCGGCGATCCCAACCGCTGACGAAGCCGGTGACTGGCCCGCGCTCAGTCTGCTGCCGGTGGCGCCGGACAGCGCGCCGATCCGGTGGGGCGAGATCAGCGCGGCGGCCGGGCGTTTCGCTTATCTGGCCATCGAGCGCGCGGTGCGCCTGGCCGAGGCCGGGCGCGTGGCGGCGCTGGTCACCGCGCCGCTGAACAAGGAAGCCCTGAACCTCGCCGGCTATCACTATGCCGGGCACACCGAACTGCTCGCGGCGCTGACCGGCGTCACCGGCTCGGTGATGCTGCTGGCGCACGGGCCGATGCGGGTGAGCCATGTCTGCACCCATGTCGCGCTCGCCGAAGTGCCACGCCGCCTGACGCCGGAACGGCTCACCCGGGTGATCGAGCTGACCGACGCCGCGCTGCGACGCATGGGCATCGCGGCCCCGCACATCGCCGTCGCAGCGCTGAACCCGCATGCCGGGGAGGGTGGGCTGTTCGGACGCGAGGATATCGAGATCTCAGCGCCGACGATCGCGGCCTGCGTGGCGCGCGGTTACCGCATCAGCGGCCCGGTGCCGGGCGATACCGTCTTCGTCAAGCTGCGCGCCGGGCAGTTCGACGCCGTCGTGGCGATGTATCATGACCAGGGACATATCCCGGTCAAACTGCTCGGTTTCTCGGTGGATCCTGCGACCGGCCGATGGGAGGCCCTCAGCGGAGTGAACATCACCCTCGGCCTGCCGATCATCCGTACCTCGGTCGATCACGGCACCGCCTTCGACATCGCCGGGCGCGGTATCGCCGACGCGATGAGCCTGGTCGAGGCGATCGACGCCGCGCTGCTGCTGGGCCGGGCTGGCGCCTGATCCTGTCAGGCCCGCTGTTCGGCCTCGCGCAGCTTGCGGTAGAGCGTCTTGCGGCTGATCGCCAGCCTCCGCGCCGCCTCGGAGACGTTGCCGCCGGCGGCGTCGAAGGCGTGCCGCACGGCGTCGTCGGCGAGCCCACGCAGGGTCTGCCGCGGTGCGGGCGCCGACGGGCGCACCGGGGTGGCGGCACAGCGCAGCTGCGCGGCGAGATCCGGACAGAGATGGGCAAAGCCGATCTGCGGCTCGAACGGTTCCATCAGCGCCACCGCCGCACTGAGGACATGCGCGAGCTCGCGGATGTTGCCCGGCCAGGGATAGGTCGCGAAAGCCGCGAGCAGGTCCGGCTCGACGCCGATGGCGCGTTCCGGCGCGATGCGGGCCAGCAGGCGTTCGATCAGGGCCGGCAGATCCTGGCGCGCGCGCAGGGCCGGCACGCGCAGGCTGACGCCGCTCAGCCGATAATAGAGATCGGCCCGGAAGCGTCCGGCCGCGACCTCGGCGGCGAGGTCGCGATGGGTCGCCGAGATGAGCGCGAAATCCAGCGTCACCGCCCGCCCGCCACCGAGCGGCACGACCTCGCGATTCTCCAGCACGCGCAGCAGCCGTGCCTGCAGCGCCAGCGGCATGTCGCCGATCTCGTCGAGGAACAGCGTCCCCCCATGGGCCTCGCGCAGCCGGCCGGGGTTGCCCTCGCGCGCCGCGCCGGTGAAGGCGCCGGCGCGGTAGCCGAACAATTCGGCCTCGATCAGGCTTTCCGGCAGAGCGGCGCAGTTCATCGCCACGAACGGCCCGGAGCGGCGCGGGCCGGACGCATGGATGGCGCGCGCCAGCACGTCCTTGCCGGTGCCCGACTCGCCGCAGAGCAGCAGCGGCACCGGCTTGCCGGCGAGCCGCCTGGCGCGGCTCAGCACCTCCCGCAGCGCCCCGTCGCCAGTGTCCAGCGCCGCGAGCCCGTCGCCCTCGGCGACCAGCGCGGTGCGGCGGCGCGGCGGCGCGGCCGGCCGGTGCAACTCGGCATGCAGCCGCCGCCCTCCGGGCAGCACCAGACTGATCAACCTGCCGGCCCCGCTGGCGCGCTCGATCAGCCCGGCCAATCGCAAGCCGAGCACGCGTTCGAGCGGGATCGGCCCTCGGACCAGACGATCCGGCCCGAGCAGAGCCCGCGCCGCGTGGTTGGCGCCGACGATGCGCCCGGCCTCGTCCAGCGCCAGGCTGATCTCGGCCAGTGTGCCGATCCCCTCCGGGATGGCGTGCAGGTTCAGGCGGAAGGCGCCGCGGTGCCGGGCATGAAAGAGCTGGTTCTCGATCATGTGCGCGGCCATGCGCACCGTTGCCTCGGTGTGCGGTGAGCGGCTCGCGCACTCGCCGGAGACATCGATGACGCCAATCAGCGTGCCGACCGGATCATGCACCGGCGCAGCCGTGCAGGTCAGGAAGCCGTTATGCTCCAGGAAGTGCTCTTCGCCATGCACCGTGACGGGCACGCCCTCCGCGAGGGCAGTACCGATGGCGTTCGTGCCGCGTTCTGCTTCGTGCCAGGAATGGCCGGGCTGCAGCGCGACCCGCGCGGCCTTGTCGAGGAACGTCGGATCGCCGAGCGAGTTCACCACCATGCCGTTGCCACAGGCGAGGATGACGATGCTGCCGCTGCCGCGCACCTGGCCGAAGACGTAGTCCATCACCGGGCGGGCGAAGGCGATGAATTGCTGCTCGCGCTCGATGACCTCGTGCAGGGCCGCCGAGGCAGGCCCCCGCGGCTCGACCCGCCCGCGCGGGGCGAGGCCGGCGCTGAGGCTGCGCTGCCAGGAGCGAAGGGTCAGGTCGCTGATCAATCCGACGGGGATGGCGCCGCGTTCCAGCAACTGGCGGCGGGCACGGGCGAGCGCGTTCTCCATCGGGCCCGAAGCGGGCAGCATGATCGGTTCCCTCCAGCTGTTCACCGGTTCGTGCGGCTTGTCGCTCCTGCCCTCTACCAGCGCGTCATCCCAGCGACAAGCGAATGCGTCAGCACCGTGACGAGGTGTTTCCTTTTGTCCCACCTGTTTCCCAACCGCCCGGGGACAGGTCGGCAATGCCATAACGAATTCTGTTCAAATTCAATTTGCTAACTGCAAATGGCGGCTGGCACGGGGCTTGCGGAGGTGGGGCGGTGAAGCCGGAGTGCGGATCGTCCGCCTGCCGGTCGTACAGAGGAGGTCCAAAATGCTCTACGCGGCACCTGGCAGCCCGGCCGCCAAATTCAGCTTCAAGCCGCGCTATGACAACTTCATCGGTGGTGCCTGGAAGGCGCCGGTGCGGGGCGAGTATTTCGCCAACCCGACGCCGGTGACCGGGAAGATCTTTTGCGAGGTCGCTCGCTCCTCCGCCGAGGACATCGATCTCGCGCTCGACGCCGCGCACGCCGCCGCCCCCGCCTGGGGCCGCACACCGGTGGCGGAACGTGCCAACATCCTCAACCGGATCGCCGACCGTATGGAGGCCAATCTCGAGAGTCTCGCCCTGGCCGAGACCTGGGACAATGGCAAGCCGATCCGCGAGACACTCGCCGCCGACCTGCCGCTCGCCATCGACCATTTCCGCTATTTCGCCGGCGCCATCCGCGCCCAGGAAGGGTCTCTCGGCGAGATCGACGCCGACACGGTCGCCTACCATTTCCACGAACCGCTCGGCGTGGTCGGTCAGATCATCCCGTGGAACTTCCCGCTGCTGATGGCGGTGTGGAAGCTCGCCCCGGCATTGGCGGCGGGCAACGCCGTGGTGCTGAAGCCGGCGGAGCAGACCCCGGCCAGCATCCTGGTGCTGATGGAACTGATCGGCGACCTGCTGCCGGCCGGCGTGCTCAATGTCGTCAACGGCTTCGGATTGGAGGCCGGCAAGCCGCTCGCCTCCTCGCCGCGCATCGCCAAGATCGCCTTCACCGGCGAGACGACGACGGGCCGGCTCATCATGCAATATGCCAGCCAGAACCTGATCCCGGTGACGCTCGAACTCGGCGGCAAGTCGCCCAACGTGTTCTTCGCCGACGTCATGGCCGCTGACGACGCGTTTTTCGATAAAGCGCTCGAAGGCTTCACCATGTTCGCATTGAACCAGGGCGAGGTCTGCACCTGTCCGTCGCGGGCGCTGATCCAGGAATCGATCTACGACAAGTTCATGGATCGCGCCGTGGCACGCGTCCGCGCGGTGCGCCAGGGCAATCCGCTCGATACCGAGACGATGATCGGGGCGCAGGCCTCGACCGAACAGCTGCAGAAAATCCTCTCCTACATGGATATCGGACGTCAGGAGGGCGCGCGCTGTCTCGCCGGCGGCGAGCGTGCGATGCTCGGCGGCGAGCTCGCCGAGGGCTACTATGTGCAGCCGACCGTCTTCGCTGGGCATAACCGCATGCGCATCTTCCAGGAGGAGATTTTCGGCCCGGTCGTCTCGGTGGCGACGTTCAAGGACGAAGCCGAGGCGCTGGCGATCGCCAACGACACGCTCTACGGCCTCGGGTCGGGCGTCTGGACGCGCGACTCCGCTACCGCTTACCGCATGGGCCGCGGAATCAAGGCCGGCCGCGTCTGGACCAATTGCTACCACGCCTACCCGGCGCACGCGGCCTTCGGCGGCTACAAGCAGTCCGGCATCGGCCGCGAGACTCACAAGATGATGCTCGACCACTACCAGCAGACCAAGAATCTGCTGGTCAGCTACAGCCCGAATGCTCTCGGCTTCTTCTGAGAGAGCGTCGTGCCGGCGGCGCGGTCTGGCCTGGGCCAGGGGCGCCGCCGCGATGGCGGGGAGGACTGCGGATGCTGGACGGACCGCTTGATCTGCGTCGTGTGACGGCGACCGCGACGGCGCTCGCGCTGATCGACGAACTGCGTGCGCGCCACGGGGCGCTGATGTTTCATCAATCCGGCGGCTGCTGCGACGGCAGCGCGCCGATGTGCTTCCCGGAGGGCAGCTTCCTCGTCGGCGCTTCGGACGTGTTGCTCGGCGAGATCGGCGGCTGCCCGTTCTACATGGGCCGGGCACAGTTCGAATACTGGCGGCACACAAGGCTGATCATCGACGTGGTAGAGGGCCGCGGCGGCATGTTTTCCCTCGAAGGCCCGACCGGACGGCGCTTCCTGACGCGCTCGGCGCTGTTCTCCGAAGCCGAACAGGCGCTGCTGAACGCACCGCCGATGGCGGCGGCCGCGACGTGACGACTCCAAGATTTACACTGCCAACGACTGAGAGTATGCAATTGATCGCTAGCGTGCCTAATCTTTAAATCCAATGCCAGGGAGGTCGATCGAAACGATGAAGTCTGTATTGACGTATGCTGCTACCGGAGTCGCTATACTTGCGCTTTCAGCGGGTGGCGCATTCTCCGGTGAAGCTCGCAAGGTGATGGACTGGCCGATGTACGGCCACGACTACACCAACGACCGTTTCAGTCAGCTGTCACAGGTCACCACCAAAAATGTCGGCAACCTGAAGCTGGCCTACACGCTCCAGCTCGGCTCGCTGCGTTCGAACGAGATGACGCCGCTGGTGATCGGCGACACGATGTTCGTTTCGACCTCGTGGGGGCCGAAGCATGTTTTTGCGATCGACGCCAAAACGGGTGCCATCAAGTGGCGCTATGAGCCTGATGTGCCGGACGACGTGTTGCAGTACGCCTGCTGCGATGTGAACAGCCGCGGCGTCGCCTATAGCGACGGCAAGCTCTTCGTCGGCCGTCTCGACGGCAAGCTGGTGGCCCTCGACGCGAATTCCGGCAAGGAGCTGTGGACCGCGGACGTGGTCGACTACAAGCAGGGCTCGGTGATTACCTCGCCGCCGCTCGTGGTGAAGAATCTCGTCATCACCGGCTTCGGTGGCGGCGAGTACGGCGCGCGCGGCTACCTCTCCGCCTATGATGCCGCCACCGGCAAACCGGTGTGGAAGACCTGGACCATCCCGGGGCCCGACGAGGCGGGCAACGATTCCTGGAAGGGCGACAGCTGGCAGCATGGCGGCGGCGCGCCCTGGCTGGTCGGTTCGTACGACGCCAAGACCAATACCGTGTTCTGGGGCACCAGCAATCCGGGCCCGTGGAACTCGGCCGTTCGGTCGACCGGCAACGGCGACTACGGCAAGCTGCGCAATCTCTATACGTCCAGCACGCTCGCGCTCGATGCCGATACCGGGCGGATCAAGTGGTATGTTCAGTCCACGCCCGAAGACGCCTGGGACTATGACGGCGTCAACGAGCTCGTCCTGGCCGACCTCAAGATGCATGGCGCCAGCACGCCCGTCTATATGAAGGCGGACCGCAACGGCTTCTTCTACGTCGTCAATCGCGAGACGGGCAAAGTCATCTCGGCCGAAAAATACGTGCCGACCAACTGGGCCGAGAAGATCGACACCGCGACCGCGACGCCGGTGGAAGTGGCCGAAAAGCGCCCCGGCCCTGGCCATGCGGTAACCGATGTCTGCCCCAATCTCATCGGTGGCAAGAACTGGCAGCCGATGTCCTACAGCCCGCAGACCGGGCTGGTTTACATTCCTTCCAACAATGTCTGCATGGATTGGTCGGTCAGCGACGTGAACTACCACCGCGGCGTCTTCTATCTCGGTGCCGAGTTCCCGACCAAGCCGGGCCCGGGCGGCTATCTCGGCGCTCTGCTGGCATGGGATCCGGTGAAACAGAAAGCGGCGTGGAGCTTCAAGGAGCCGCTGCCGTTCAACGGCGGCACGCTCGCCACCGCCGGCGGCCTCGTTTTCGCCGGTGACATGCAGGGCAACTTCCGCGCCTTCGACGCCCATGACGGCAAGGTCTTGTGGACAAAGAACCTGGGCTCCGGCATCGGCGCCGGGCCGATCTCCTTCAGCGTCGATGGCAAGGAATATATCGCCATCGTCGTTGGCCGCACCGCCGCGATCCCCGCCTTCCTCGGTGATATCGGCAAGAAAATGCTCGAGACCCCGGAAGGCGGCGCCCTGTTCGTCTTCACACTCTGACCACGCCGATCCGGAGGGCCGCGGCGCGGCCCTCCGGTCTCCGCAAACGGATGTGCCCGCGGCTGGAGTTGTCTGACATGAGCCTCACGATCGTCCGCGCCGTGGCCGCGCTTGGCCTGCTCGGTTCGTTGATCACGGTCCGGCCGGCGGTAGCGCAGCCGCAAGCCGCGGATACGCGACCGGTGCTGCGCGCCTGCTTCGATCCCGACGACATGCCCTTCAGCCAGGCCGCACGCCACCCTGGCGAGGCCGATCGCGGCCTGTTCGTCGATCTCGCCAAGGCCATCGCCGACCAGATGGGCCGACGCCTCGAACCGGTCTGGTACGTGATGCAGTTCGCCCGTCACGCCGCCCGCGAGGAATTGCTCGGTGGCAAGTGCGATGCGTTCTTCGCTCTGCCCCGCGTCGAGGGCTGGATGGGCAAACGGGTGGTCTTTTCAGCACCGATCCTGCACGAAGGCTACGCGCTCGTCAGCCCGCCGGGCCTCATCGTCAACCGGCTCAGCGATCTCGACCGGCGCCGCGTGCTGGTGCAATTCGGCTCGCCGCCGCAGAGCCTGCTCGCCGATCGCGAACGCGTGCAAATGCTCACCCGGATGACCCCCGACGAGGCACTGGCCAGCCTCGCAGCGCACCAGGCCGACGCCGCCATAATCTGGGGGCCGAGCGCTGGGTTCCTCAATCATACGCTCTATGCCGACCGGTTCACGGTGACGCCGCTGGCCGGACCGGGGATGGAGTTCGACGCCGCGATCGGCTTCGACGCCCGCCATGCCGATCTGCGCGATGCAGTGGACGCGGCGCTCGCCCGGCTCGGGCCGTTGCAGGCCACGCTGGCCGCGGCCTACGGGTTGCCGCAGGCGCCGCCGCGGGCATTGACGGCGGCCGAGCCGCCGGCACGCCCGGCCTGGCGCCACGTCCGCTATCTCGCACTGCCCACGCCGGCCGACCTCGCCCTGCGCGCGATCGCCGATGCGCCGGCGGGCGATCCAAGGGAGGGACGCGAGATCATCAATACCTATTGCTCGCACTGCCACGGTCCCGACGCGCGCGCGCCGGTCACACGCCAGAACCTGCACCTGCTCAAGCACCGCTACGGCGACGAGATGGACCAGGTGTTCATGACCACGGTCCACAACGGGCGCCCGGCCAAGGGTATGCCCAACTGGACCGGCGTGCTCACGGAGGCGCAGTTCGCCGACATTCTCGCCTATCTGCACACGTCGCAGGACTAGTTGGCTCAACCCGCTCCCGGCCGGCCACGCGGGGCGGCATCACGGCGCCAGATATTGCAGCAGCCGCGGGTCGTTGCGTATCTCATTCGAGGAACCCTGCAGGGCAACGCGGCCGCGGTCGAGCACGCAGACGGTTTCGGCAAGGCCGAGTGCGAGCTCGAGATGCTGTTCGACGATGACGATCGCCATCGTCGTGCTCAGCGCCTTCAGCCGCTCGGCGATCTCATCGATGACGCCGATCCACACGCCCTCGGTCGGTTCGTCGAGCAGCAGCAACCGTGGCTTGAGCAGCAGCGCGCGGGCGATGGCGAGCATCTTCCGCTCGCCGCCCGAGAGCGTGCCAGCGGGCTGTTCGAGCCGCTGAGCGAGTTTGGGGAACATCTCCAGCATCGCCGCCGTAGCGTCGGCTCCGCCGCCACCGAGCGCGCCCACGGCCAGGTTCTCGCGCACCGACAGCCGGGCGAACACGGCATGCTCCTGCGGCACATGGCCCAGCCCGCGCCGCACCCGCCGCTCCGGTGGCAATGCGGTGATATCCTCGCCATCGAAAGTGATGCGGCCCCCGAGCGCCGGCAACTCGCCGATGATCGCCTTCATCAGGGTCGTCTTGCCGACACCGTTGCGCCCGAGCACGGCGAGCGCGCCGGTGCGCGGCACGCTCAGACCGATCTCGAACAGCACCCGGCTCCGGCCATAGCCGACCGAAAGCCCCTGGATATCGAGCAGCGCGGGCTCAGACACGGGTGAGATAGACCTCCTGGACCGAAGCGTTCGCCTGAATGTCCGCTACGCTGCCGGATGCGATCACGCGCCCCTGGTCGAGGACCGTCAGCACGTCGCAGATGTCGCGGATGAAGTCGAGGTCGTGCTCGACGATGACGATGGCGCAGCGTGTCTTGATCGGCCGCAGCAATGTTCCCGTGACCCGCCGCTCCTCGAGGCTCATGCCTGCGGTCGGCTCATCGAGCAGCAGAAGCCGCGGCCCTGTGGCGAGCGCCATGGCGATTTCCAACCATTGCTGCTCACCATGCGAGAGTTCGCCGGCGAGCGCAGCGGCGCGGCGCTCAAGGCGAAAGGCAGCGAGCGTCTCCGTGATCTGCGCGTCCAGACCCCGGCGCGTGCGCGAGGCGATAAGATCACGCAGCCGATCGTGCGCCTGCAACGCGAGCAGCACATTGTCGTAGACCAAAAGCGCGGGCATCACGCTGGTGATCTGGAATTTGATGCTCATGCCGGCGCGGGCCCGCTCCGACGGGGGCAGCGCAGTGATATCGCGCTCGGCGAACAGCACCCGGCCGTGGCTCGGCCGTTCCGCCCCGGCGATGCATTTGAGCAGTGTGCTTTTGCCCGATCCGTTCGGGCCGATCAGGCCGTGAATCTCACCCGCCGAAACCGCGAGATCCACGCCATCGAGTGCGCGCAACTGGCCGAAGCTTTTGCCAATGGCGCTCGCCTCAAGCAGCATCGGACGATGTTCCACGGGGCGCGCCGGGGCCCGGTCGGCCGAAATCACCGGTCCGTTCGCGCTCGGATACGACGAGGCCGATCAGTCCGGTCGGGCGGAACAGGATCACGACCAGGAGGATGATCCCGAGCACCACCGGCCAGATCGTCGGCAGCTGTTCGGAGAGTGCATAGGTGGCGCTTTCGATGGCGATGACGCCCAGCACGGCGCCGATCAACGTGCCAACACCCCCGAACAGGCAATAGAGCACGATCTGCGTCGACAGCACGACGCCCATCATGCTGGGCCAGACGAAACCCTCATGATAGGCGTACAGGCCGCCGGCGAGGCCGGCGATGGCGCCGGCGATGGTGAAGATGATGGTCTTGAAGGTATCAATCCGATACCCGAAGAAGCCCAACCGCTGCTCCTGATCGCGGATGCCGGCCAGTGCCAGACCGAATTGCGAGCGCACCAGCGCGCGGCACAGCAGATACACCGCCGCGAACAGGGCGAAGACGAGATAATAGAAAGCGAGATCGCTGAATTCGAAGTGCCCGAGTGTCAACTGCGGAACCCCGGGGATGCCGTTCTGCCCGCCGAGATAATACCACGATCGCGCCAGTTCCTCAGCCGCGAAGGCTGCGGTGAGGGTGCCAAGCGCGACGAACGTGACGCTTGGCGGATGGCGGCCGAGCAACAGGAAGCTCGAAACAAGCCAGGACAGGACCAGCCCGACGCCGAGCGCAGCGGGCAGGACCACGAGCACCGAACTGACGCCGAGATCGCGCGCCAGCAGCGCCACGGAGTAGCCCGCCGCGCCGAAGAACAGAGCCTGGCCGAAGCTCATGATCCCCGCAAAGCCATAGACCAGGTCGAAGCTGATCGCGAGCAGCGCGAGGATCATGAGGCGCGAGGCGAAAACGGTAAGAAAATCCGCGAGCAGGAACGGCAGCACGGCGAACGCGCCGAACACCGCCCATTCGACCAGAGGCAAGCGTCGCCGCAGCGCCGGCGCGGTCGAAGCGCTGCCGGCGAGCGGGGCGGGCTTGGTGCCTGGCGCCGTCATCGTGTCGCCGTGGCTGGTGCTGCCGCCGTTCAGCACTCCTGGGGATCGACGAGCCCGCTGCTCTTCGCCTCGATCTGGAACTGGCCGTTCTTCGCAGTGGCGATGTACATGCGCATCCGGCAATGGCGCTTTCCGGGCACCATCTCGGCCGGGCCTCCGGGACCCTCGGCGATCTTGGCGTGATCGAGTGCGTGCGCGACGGCGTCGCGGTCGAGCCGCCCGGCTTCTTTGACCGCCGCAGCCCAGAGCATCATGCCACGATACATTCCGGTCGCGGCGCTGCCCGCCGCCATCAGGTACTTGTTGCCTGCGAACATGCCATCATACATTTGCTGGATGCGCGCGCTGGCCGGGTCGAGCGCGTCGACGGCGCGGAAATAGTCGAGACAGCTTGCCAGGCCTTCGATCTCGTGCGAGGCGTTGATGTTGAGGTCGTTCTCGTCGTAGTAGACGCAGCACAACCGGCCGCCGCGCTTGAGGAAGCCTGCCTCGTACAGCTGCTTGAAGAATGGCCCGACGCCGGGCGGGATGACGGTGTTGAAGACGACGTCGACCTTGTCCGACATGATGCGGTTGACGGTGGCGCCGTAGTCGATCTGGTCCAGCGGGTAGTACTCCTCGAAGATCACCTCGCCGCCATGCTTTTCCACTGACTTTCGCGCGTAGGCGTTGAGCAGGTGCGGCCAGATATAGTTGGCGGAGGGAAAAGCGAAGCGCTTGCCGCCATGCGCGATCAGCCACGGAATCAGGTCGTCGCATTGTTGCGCCGGCGTCGGGCCGGTGCAGTAGATGTATTCCTCGCACTCCTGGCCCTCGTAGAGCTGCGGATAGATGTAGAGGGTACGCCCGCGCGACACGATCGAGCCCTTGATGGCGTTTCGCATCGAACTGGTGATGCCGCCCAGGACGACATCGACGTGGTCGCGCTGGATCAGCTTGCGTACGTTGCCGACCGCGACCGCCTCGTTCGAGGCAGTGTCCTCGACGTAGAGCTGCACCGGTCGGCCCAGAAGGCCGCCGCTCTTGTTGATGATATCGGCGCACATCTTGGCGACGTTGAGATCCGAGTTGCCGGCGAAACCGATCGCGCCGGTGAGATCAGTGGCGATGCCGACGCGGATCGGCTCGGCGGCATACGCCGTGCGCCCTGGGATCACCCAGCTGCCGGCACCGGTGGCAACGGCGGCTGACATCCAGGCGGTGCTGCGTAGCAGCTGGCGACGCCCCACTTGGCCTATCGTGCTCGCCTCGATGGTCTCGTCCCTCATCGCGGTCTCCTGTTCCCTGTTGTTCCTTGTTGTCGACATTCGGCTGGCATTTCGGGTCGGTGCGCGCGTCACACGCGTCGCCCGGCGAGCATGCCGTTCGGCAGCAGTTTCATCAAACCGATGGCGGCGACGAACACCGCCACGTCGGCGACCACCGGAGAGATCACCCAGGGCAGCGCCGCACTCGCCGAACCGACGACGCCGGCGCCAAGGATCGGGCCGACGAAGCTGCCCGCGCCACCCAGCATCACGCCGAGGAAGCCCTGGATGAGGAAGCGCAACCCGAGATCGGCGAACAACGAGAAGATCGGCACCACCAGCGCGCCGGCCAATCCGGCCAGCGCCGCGCCGAAGGTGAAGGTGATGGCGTAGATCGCCTTGGTGGAGATGCCCGAGGCGCGCGCCAGGGCAGGGTTCTCGAGCGAAGCGCGCACGCGCAGCCCGAAGCTGGTCATCGCCAGCAGCGCCCAACTGCCGAAGATCACCAGCAGCGTGATGGCGATGATGGCGAGGCGCCACTGGGCGAACTCCATCCCGTCAACGGTGACCGAGCCGACCAGCGGCGCCGGGACATTGAGATAAAGGCCGCCGATGAGGCCGCGGACCGTTTCCCGGATGACGACGGCGAGGGCATAGGTGCCAAGCATGGCCATGACCGGGCGGTCGTAGAAGCGCCTGATGACCAATCGCTCCAGCGCGAGGCCGATTACGCCGACCGCGACTGGAGCGAACGCCATCGCCAGCCAGACCGGCAGCCCATAGGCGTGGCCTAGCCAAGTGAAATACGCCCCGAGCAGCACGAATTCGCCGTGGGCGAAGTTAAAAATGCCCATCATGCTGGCGATGATGCCGAGGCCAAGCACGACCAGAACCATGATCGAGGTGAAACTCAGAATCTCGAACAGGGCATTGAACGCAGTCGCCATCCGTTGTTCCGGTGCAACCCGCCTCTGGGCGTATCGATCTGCGCCCAGAAACGGAAATACTCATCAGTTTCTCGGCTGATTTGAATACGCCCCGGCGCCGAGCGCAAGCGAAAAGCGCCCCCTTCCTCATGCGCCCGCCGCGTTGCCGCCGGGCGCAATCGTTCCCATATCCGCACCATAGCGCAAGGAGGCAATCATGCTCGCACATAATGTCGGGACCATCGACCGCGTGATCCGCATCGTCGTCGGCATTGTCCTGTTGGCACTGGTGTTCGTCGGTCCGAAGACGCTGTGGGGCCTGATCGGGATCATTCCGCTGGCGACAGGGCTGATGCGCACCTGCCCGGCGTACTCGGTCCTCGGCATTTCCTCCTGCCCGACCGCACACCAGTCCTGACCCGCGGCCCGTTCCCAACGGGCCCGCGCTGCGTCACATAGCGACGCTGCAGCTCACAGAGGGCGGGCACGGGGAGCGGGATGACGGCGGATCGAGCGATCGAGACCAAGCAGCATGGTGCGCGCGCCAGGGGTGGCGCCCCGAGTGGCGGCAGTCCGGGGCGCGGCAGCTTTGCCACCGTGCGATCGTTGCTGCCGTATCTCTGGCCGCGGGGCGACCATCGGGCGCATGTGCGGCTCGTGGTTGCCGCGCTGTTTCTTGTCCTCGCCAAGGTCGCGACGGTCCTCGTGCCCATCGTCTATGGGCGGATCGTGGATGCGCTGGCGCCAAAGGGCCCGGCGGCGTTGACCGCCATCCCCATCGCCCTCATCGTCGGCTACGGGCTGCTCCGCACCGGGGCGGCCGGGTTCGGCGAGTTGCGCGATGCGGTCTTCGCCGCCGTGCAGCAGCGGGCGGTCCGCCGGGTGGCGCTCAGCACGTTCACCCATCTGCACGGGCTATCGCTGCGCTTCCATCTCGACCGCCAGACCGGCGGGCTTGCGCGTGCCATCGAGCGTGGCACCCGCGGCATCGAGCAGGTGCTGCGGCTGGCCGTGTTCAACATCCTGCCGACCCTGCTCGAGGTCGGCCTGGTCACGGCGATCCTCTGGCGGCTGTTCGACTGGCGCTTCGCCACCGTGACCTTCGCCGCGGTCGGGCTCTATCTGACCTTCACCCTGATCTTCACCAACTGGCGGGTGCGTTTCCGCCGGACGATGAACGAAATGGACAGCGAAGCCCAGACGCGGGCCATCGACAGCCTGTTGAACTTCGAGACGGTCAAGTATTTCGGCAATGAGGGGCTCGAATCGCGGCGCTTCGATGCCTCTCTCGCCCGCTACGAGCAGGCCGCGGTGCGCTCGATGGTGACGCTGAACATGCTCAATCTGGGCCAGGCTGCGATCATCGCGGCCGGGCTCGTCGCGGTCATGGTCATGGCGGCCGACGGGGTGCGTGCCGGCGAGATGACGGTGGGCCAGTTCGTTCTGGTCAACACGTATCTCATGCAGCTCTACCAGCCGCTGAATTTCCTCGGCTTTGTTTATCGCGAGATCAAGCAGGGGCTGGTGGACATGGAATCGATGTTCCGCCTCATCGCCGTGCCCGCCGAGATCGCCGATCGCGCCGATGCCCGCCCGTTGCCGGTGGTGGGCGCAGGAGCTGCGCGCGAGGTTCGGTTCGATTCGGTGGAGTTCGGCTACCGACCGGACCGGCCGATCCTCAAGGGGATCAGCTTCCGCATCCCGCCGGGCGGGCGGCTGGCCATCGTCGGGCCGACCGGCGCCGGCAAGTCCACCATCACCCGGCTGCTGTTCCGATTCTACGACGTCGATGGCGGGCGTATCCTGATCGACGGAGCGGATATCCGCGACGTCGCCCAGGCCAGCCTGCGTGGCGCACTCGGGGTGGTGCCGCAGGACACGGTGCTGTTCAACGACACCATCCGCTACAACATCGCCTATGGCCGCCCCGATGCCAGCCAGGCGGAGATCGAGGCAGCAGCGCGCCAGGCTCAGATCCATGATTTCGTCGCCAGCCTGCCGGAGGGCTACGCCACCCGCGTCGGCGAGCGCGGGCTCAAGCTTTCCGGGGGCGAGAAACAACGCGTGGCGATCGCGCGCACGCTGCTGAAGGACCCGCCAATCCTCATCCTCGACGAGGCGACCAGCGCGCTCGATACCCATACCGAGCAGGAGATCCAGGCCGCATTGCGCGCCGTCGCCCGCGACCGGACCACGCTGGTGATCGCCCATCGCCTGTCCACCGTGGTCGACGCGGACGAAATCCTCGTCCTGGCCGACGGCGCCGTGGTCGAACGCGGCACACATGCGCGCCTGTTGGCACATGGCGGTCTCTATGCCCATTTGTGGGCTCGCCAGGCTGAGGAGGCCCCCGGCCCGCTGGCGCCGGTGACGTGATCCGGCCCGACCCGACCTGACGACGAGACGATCATAGGAGACACAGATGCAAGCCGAGCCGCAGCCCCCGTCCGCCCAGCCCGAGACCGACGAGATTCCGCGCGATCTCGGACGCGCCGGCGCGGTGGTCGAGAAGGCGATCGAGCACATGCTCGGCCAGCATCTCGACGAGCTCGCCATTGCCTCGGCGCTGCTGGGCGGGGCGCTGGAAGTGCTGTCGCGGGCGCTGGACGATGCCGCGATCGTGCAGATTCTCGGCAAGGCAGTAGCCAGTGTCGAAGCCGGGCAGCTGCGCCGCGAGGAGCCCGGCGGCGCTTGACGCCGCAGCCTGCTTTCGCCATAAGCCGGCGCTTGCCGAACGCGCTTCGAGCGGGCAGCTGGGCCGGGACCGGCACTCGGCCCCCGCTCCAAGCCCGTACACCGAGCCACCCTACGAGCCAAGGATCGATCGAGGATGTCGCGCCGCTGCCAGATCACCGGGAAGGGCGTGCTGACAGGCAATAATGTCAGCCACGCCAACAACAAGACCCGTCGCCGCTTCCTGCCCAATCTGCAGGAGGCCGCGCTGCTCTCGGACATTCTCGGCCAGCGTATCCGCCTGCGCATCTCGACGCGCGCGATCCGCACAATCGAGCGCAGCGGCGGGATCGATGCGTTCCTTCTCGGCACGCCGAACCGGCGCCTGAGCGCCGAGATTCAGACGATCAAGCGTCGGCTGGAGCGCGCTCAGGCCCGCAAGAGCGCCTGACCGGCTGAGCGGCGCCTTCCATCCGGCGGTGCGTCCGGCCCATCCGGCAAGCGTCGCCGGCGCTGGCCGTTAACGGGGACTTTGCGAAGTCTGGCGTAGCATGGCGCCATGTCGATAGGCGGAGGCTTCGTTACTGCGCTGACCGCCCTCGCGGTTGTGGCCCTTTCGGCCGTAATTTGCGTGCTTCTCCTGCGGCTGCGCGTCGCGGGCCGGGCTCTGGCCCGCTGTGGGGCGGAACGGGACGCGGCACGCGCCAGCGCCGCCGGGACAACGCGGCTGCTCCGGCTTGCCGCGGGTGAGTTGCGGCAGGCCATGCTGACCCTGCGGGCCTGCGCCGAGCCGGCAGCACAGGCGCCGACCGTGCACCAAGGCAGTGCGATCCTCGCCTTGTCATCGCAACTCCTCGCGCTCGCTGATGATCTCGAGGATCATGGCGTGCCCGCCGGCGCCCCGCGCGTGCTCCGGGAGGAGACGATCCCGCTCGGAGAGCTCGTCGCCGACGCTGTCGCCGCCGTCGCCGCGACGCTGGGCAGCAGCCGACGCAACTGGCGCGTTGCCCCATGCCTCGCCGGCCTCCGGCTGCGGGCCGATCGCCGGGCGCTTCGCCACGTGCTGATGCGGCTCCTGGTGAATGCCGCGCGCTTCTCCAGCGATGGCGATTGGATCGACATCCTGGCCGAACACCAGCCGGGAGGCGTGGCGCTGGTCATCGAGGATGAGGGCGCCGGTCTGGCCCCGCTGGATCCGGCCGGCGGGCCGGCGAGCGCCGACACGCGCGGCATCGGTCTGGGCCTGGCGCTGGCGCGGGCCCTGGTGGAGGCCCATGGCGGACGGCTGATGATCGAGACCGCCGCCCGCATCGGCACGCGCGTGGCGGTCGTTTTTCCCGCCGAGCGCCTGCTCGAGGCCGAGCCGCTGCCGGCCTGAGCGCGCGGCCGCGTCGGCCTCTCAGTCCGCGCAGCCCTCGGCCCGGAGGAGCGCCGCGACTTCCGCTTCGGGCACATCCCGGCTCGTGAAGGCAGCGCCGATGCCACGCGCCAGCACGAAGGTCAGCCGCCCATCGCGTAGCTTCTTGTCGCGTCGCATGTGCCCCAGCAGCCGTGCGGCCGAGAGGCGCCGGTTCAGCACGGCCAGTTCCGCCGGCAAGCCGACCGAGGCGACATGCGCGACCACTCGCTCGGCATCCGATGCTGCGCAATGGCCGAGCCGGGCGGAGAGTCGGAACGCGAGCCCCAGCCCCACCGCGACGGCCTCGCCATGCAGCAGCGTGCCGTAGCCGAATTCGGCCTCGAGAGCGTGGGCGAAGGTGTGGCCGAGATTGAGCAGCGCGCGGCCGTCATTGGCCCGCTCTTCGCGTTCGTCCTCGCCGACCACTGCAGCTTTGAAGGCAACGGCGCGCAGCACCGCTTCCGCCTGCAGCGCGGCATCGCCACCGACGACGCCGGCGCCGTGCCGTTCGCACCAGGCGAAGAACCCTTCGTCCCCGATCAGCCCGGCCTTGGCGATCTCGGCGTATCCCGCGCGCAGTTCGCGTGTCGGCAAAGTCGTCAAGACGGCGGTGTCGGCGATGACGGCGAGCGGCTGGTGGAAGGCACCGAGCAGGTTCTTGCCGTGGCGCGTGTTCACCCCGGTCTTGCCGCCGACGCTCGAATCGACCTGGGCAAGCAGGGTAGTCGGAATCTGCACGAAGGGCAGACCGCGTAGCGTGGTGGCGGCGGCGAAGCCGGCGAGGTCGCCGACGACGCCACCGCCGAGCGCGACCACCGCACTGCGGCGCTCGATGCCGGCGGCGAGAATCTGGTCGACGATGCTGGCGTAGGTCGCCACCGTCTTCGCCGTTTCGCCGGCCTCGACCACGACCTCGGTCGCAATGTCGATGCCGGTGGCGGCGAGACTCGCGCGGAGCGTGTCCAAGTGCAGCGGCGCCACGGTCGCATCGGTGACGACGACCGCCCGCTTCTGCGGCAGGACCGGCGCCAGCACGGCCCCGGCGCGGGCGAGCAGCCCCTCGCCGACGGCGACGTCGTACTGGTGCGCGGCGAGGGTGACGCGCACCCGCCGCGGTTCGCTCCAGGCGAGGATCGCCGCCAACACGCGCCCCGTGGTCGTCTCCACGCTGTCCTCGCCGCAATCGACGATGATGTCGGCCTCGGCATAGACCGGGTAGCGCGCCGCCATCAGCCCGGCCAGAACCGCCTCGGGGTCGCCGTCGGCGAGCAGCGGCCGATGGCTCCGGCCGGCGACGCGATGGGCGAGCACCGCCAACGGGCAGCGCAGCCAGACCGAGACCGCCTCCTGGCGCATCGTTGCCCGCGTCGACGCATCCATGAACGCGCCGCCGCCGGAGGCCAGCACGATCGGCTCGGCCCCGAGCAGGCGGCGGATGACGCGGCGCTCGCCGTCCCGGAAGGCGCGCTCGCCGTAGCGTTCGAATATTTCGCCGACGGTGCAACCGGCCGCGAGCTCGATCTCGGCGTCGGCGTCACGGAACGGCATGCCGAGCCGTGCGGCCAGGCGCCGCCCGATCGAGGTTTTCCCGGCGCCCATCAGTCCGACCAGGACGATGCTCCTCCCCTTCAGCGTCGGGGCGGAGGTGGAGAGCTCCCGCAGCGGCGGCTCGGTGGGCGTCGGGCGGGCGGTGTGCGGGGCTGGCGTGGACGTCGGGCTGATCATGAGCCGGGAAGCTAGAGCACCGATCCCGTCGAGGCAAACCGATTGATATCACGAAATATTGCCCAAGGCGGACCGGGCCGGTTTCCCCCTCCGCGTATTCTGGGCTAGAGCAACCCCCGATCTGCCCGAGCCGTTTCGGCCCGGGCAGATCCGAGATAAGTCGCTCTAGAGTCATATGGTTCCAGAGTACGACCGCCCGACCTGATGATTCCTTCAGGTCGGACCGTGCTCGAGCAAAACGGCCACAGCTCCGGACAAACAAGTCGCATGCGCACCACGCTCCTCGTCGTCGTTCTGCTGGGTCTGATCGCCGCCGCGCTTGGGGTGCTGGTCCTCGGCGCCTTCCCCCCGCACCCACACCCGCAGGCGGTGGAGAAACTTCTGACCAACGACCGCTTCAAGGGTCATTGACCTCTGCCATGGACCGGCACGTCGAGGCGTTCCTGGAAATGCTCGCCGCCGAGCGCGGTGCGGCGCGGAATACGCTGGCGGCCTATGAAGCGGACCTACAGGATTTCACCGGGTTCGCCGCGGCGCGCGGGGCGGCGCCGGCGAGCGCCGATGCGGCGCTGCTGCGTGCCTATCTGTCCGCCCTGGTGGGGCGGGGACTGGCGGCACGCACGCAGGCGCGCCGGCTCTCGGCGCTACGCCAGTTCTACCGCTTCCTCCTGCGCGAGGAGCGCCGCGCGGATGATCCGACGGCACAGCTCGACGCGCCACGGCTGCAGCCCGCGCTGCCCAAATACCTCACCGAAGCGGAGATCGCCGCCTTGCTGGCGGCCGCCGAGCGCTGGCCTGCGGTGGCGGGAGCGCAGGCGCGTGCCGCGCTGGAGATTCTCTACGCCGGCGGGCTCCGGGTCAGCGAATTGCTGGCTCTGACGGCCGTGACGGTGACCGCCGCGGCCCCGGTCCTGACGATTCGCGGCAAGGGCGGCCGAGAGCGGCTGGTGCCGCTCTCCGGGGCGGCGCGCGAGGCCGCGGCGGCGTGGCTCGCGGTGCGCGGGGTTTCGAGCCGGTTCCTCTTTCCCGGTCGCGATCCGCGTCGGGCGATGACCCGCCGGGGCTTTGCGCTGATGCTCGGCAGGCTGGCCGCCGCCGCCGGGCTCGACCCCGCGCGCGTGTCACCGCATGTATTGCGGCACTGCTTCGCGACCCACATGCTCGCCGGCGGGGCCGATCTGCGTAGCCTGCAGCTGCTCCTCGGCCACGCCGACATCGCTACCACCCAGATCTATACCCACGTCGAGCCCGAGCGGCTGCGCCGCGTCCTGGAGACGCATCACCCGCTGGCCGCGGGTGCCGGCAACCCGAGCGCGCGGGCAAGCCCAGCCCGTTCGTCGCGGAGCAGGTCGGCCAAAGTGTAGCGGTCGAGCACGGCAAGGAACGCCTCCAGCGCCTCGCTCAAGGCCGGCGCGAGCTGGCATGGTCCGGCGATGGCACAGCCTTCGGCGCTGAAACAATCGACCAGCGCGAAACTCTCCTCCGTGGCGCGGACCATCACGCCGATGCCGATCTCCGCCGCCGGCCGCCCGAGCCGGATGCCGCCGCCGCGTCCACGCACCGTCTCCACCACGCCGGAGCGCCCGAGTTCATGGACCACCTTGGTCAGATGATGCTCGGAGATCCCGTAGGCCGTGGCGATCTCGTGGATCGATGTCAGCTGAGGCCCATGCAGCCCGAGATACATCAGGCAGCGGAGGCTGTAGTCGGTGTAGCGCGTGAGGCGCATCGGGGTGTCCCTGGAGGGTCGCCGGCAGGCAGCGCCGGAGCGTCCAGAATGCAGCGCCGAAGGTGTAGCGTCGATACCGCTCTGCGGCGCAACCGGCCACGGCGCACAGGCCACTGGCGAGACCGCGGATCTGTGCTAAAGCGCCGCGCCATGCGCCATTTCCTGGACTTCGAGAAGCCGATCGCCGAACTCGAGGGCAAGATCGATGAGCTCCGCCGCATGTCGGAGCCGAACGGCATCAATATCGCCGAGGAGGTCGCCCGGCTGACCGAGAAGGCCGACAAGCAGCTTCGCCTCACCTACGGGAAGCTGACCGCCTGGCAGAAGACGCAGGTGGCGCGCCATCCCGAGCGGCCCAAGGCCTCCGACTATCTGCGTGCGCTGATCGCCGATTACACTCCATTGGCCGGCGATCGCGCCTTCGCCGACGATGCCGCCGTGCTCGGCGGGCTCGGTCGATTCGAGGGCCACTCGGTGGTCGTGCTCGGCACCGAGAAGGGCTCGGACACGGAGAGCCGGGTGAAGCATAATTTCGGCATGGCCCGACCCGAGGGCTACCGAAAGGCGCGCCGTCTGATCGAGCTCGCCGGGCGCTTCGCGCTCCCGGTTCTGAGCTTTGTCGATACCTCTGGTGCTTTTCCCGGCATCGAGGCCGAGGCCCGCGGCCAGGCGGAGGCGATCGCCCGCTCGATCGAGGCCTGCCTCGAGGCACCCGTGCCCGTCATCGCCGTGATCGTCGGCGAGGGCGGTTCGGGCGGCGCCATCGCGCTCGCGGCCGGCGACCGGGTGCTGATGCTGGAGCATGCGATCTATTCGGTGATCTCGCCCGAGGGCTGCGCCTCCATTCTGTGGCGCGACGCCGTGCAGGCCGGTGCGGCGGCCGAAGCGCTGCGGCTGACAGCGGACGATCTGAAGCGGCTGCGCCTGGTCGATGCCGTGGTGGCGGAGCCGCTGGGTGGTGCCCATCGCGCTCCGGAGATGGCTATCGCCGCGGTTGGCCGGGCGATCGCGTCGGAACTGCCGGAACTGCTCGCGCTCGACCCCGTGGCGCTGAAGGCGCGCCGGCGAGAGAAGTTCCTCGAGATGGGCCGCGAGGGCGTCGGCTGA
>JAKAZO010000124.1 GCA_021815825.1 Pseudomonadota bacterium | reverse complement strand
TACACCCGGCGCGACGGGACGCCGCAGCGGCCGGCCGCATCGCTGGCGTCGGGCATGTCCCGGCGCGCGGCCATCGGCGGCGCCGTGGCCGTTTCCCTGGCGGCGCCCGCCATCGCCGATGCCGAGAGCGGGCGGCCGATCCGCATCGGCGAGATCAATTCCTACACCGCGGTGCCGGCCTTCACCCTGCCCTACCGCAACGGCTGGCAGCTGGCGGTGGCAGCGATCAACCAAGCCGGCGGCGTCCTCGGCCGGCCGCTGGAGGTTCTGTCGCGCGATGACGCGGGCAAGCCGCAGGATGCGCTCCGACTCGCCGGCGAATTGGTCAACGGCGAGAAGGTCGATCTCCTGGCCGGCGGGTTCCTCTCCAATATCGGGCTCGCGCTGTCGGATTTCGCGCGGCAGAACGGCGCGCTCTACATCGCCGGGGAGCCGCTGACCGACGCGCTGGTGTGGGAGAAGGGGCAGCCCAATTGCTTCCGCCTGCGCCCCTCGACCTACATGCAGGCCGCGATGCTCGTCGATGAGGCGGCGCGGCTGCCGGCGCGGCGCTGGGCGAGCGTGGCGCCGAACTATGAATATGGGCAGTCCGCGGTGCGCTGGTTCCGCCAGCTGCTGCGCGCGCGGCGGCCCGATGTGGAGTTCGTGGCCGAGCAATGGCCGGCGCTCGGCCATATCGATGCCGGCGCGGTGGCAGCCGCGCTGGACGCCGCCACCCCGGAGGCGATCTTCAACGTCACGTTCGGCGCCGATCTCACCAATTTCGTTCGCCAGGGCGGGCCGCGCGGGCTGTTCGAACGGCGCGCCGTGGTCTCCATGCTCACCGGCGAGCCGGAATATCTCGACCCGCTCGGCGCCGAGGCGCCGGTCGGCTGGATCGTCACCGGCTACCCGGCCGAGCAGCTCGACACGCCGGCCCATGTCGCCTTCCGCGACGCCTACCGGGCGCGATTCGGGCAGATGCCGCGGATGGGCTCGGTCGTCGGCTACGCGCTGATGTACGCGATCGCCGCCGGCGTCACCCGCGCCGGCCGGCTCGACCTGGCGGCGCTGATCGGCGGCTTCGCCGGCGCCGCGTTCGCGACTCCATTCGGGCCGGCGCAATTCCGCGCCATCGACCACCAGAGCACGCTCGGCACCTTCGTCGGGCGCACCGCGCTCCGCGGCGGCAAGGGCGTGCTCGCCGACTGGCGCTATGTCGACGGCGCCACGGTCCTGCCGGATGCGGCCGCGGTCCGCGCGCTCAGGCCCGGAACGCCATGAAAAGGGGCGCGGCGGGGCTGCATTGCCGGCTCCGTACTTTTGCGTATTCTGACGCTATGGAAACGGGTCAATAGTCATGACAGTAAGTGCGAGAACGGAGGCTTCGAACATGCGATGGTTCACGGCGCGCCTGGCCCCTGTGCGTGGGCGCGGATCGGTATCGTCCCGGCTGTTCGCGCTGGCGCTGTTTGCGGCCGGCGGCGCGCTCGGCAGCTTTGTTCCCGCGCACGCGCAGGATGCGGTGGCCGGCAGGCAGGTGTTCGAGGCGAATTGCCGTCCCTGCCATTCCGCCCGCCCGAGCCGCAACCGAGTCGGGCCGACCCTGTTCGGCGTCGTCGGCCGCAAGGCGGGGTCGATTTCGGACTTCTATTATACGGATGCGATGCGCAACTCGTCGCTGGTCTGGACCCCGGAACAACTCCTCATCTATGTCGGCAACCCGCACAAGGTGGTGCCGGGAACACGGATGAGCTTCCCCGGTCTGCGTAGCGACACCGACAAGAAGAACCTGATCGCCTTCCTCGAGACGCTGCACAACTGACCGGCCCCGAGTCGCGGGGCAATCCGCGCCTCGGGAGCCGGCTGTAGCGGCTTGAGGGGCGATGAACGAAGGCGCGCACGGACGGGCGCGCGGCGAAGAGGCAACCCGGACCCCGTTTGGGTCCGGGTTTTTCGTGTCACGAGCAGCGCCACACCCGAACGATATCTCATTGAACCGATCTCGACTTCTTGCGGTGGCGATTGATCCAGATCAAGATGGTACGCGGTCAACTGGCGCATCATCGGGCACGTTCGATATCGAAGCGGAGTGAAGGCGATGATATCTCGACTATTCAAGACTAGTCTGGCGACGCTCGGCCTCGGCACGGTCGTCCTGGGTTTGGCGACGCGTCCGGCCGAGGCGGTGCCGAGTTTCGCCTCCCAGACCGGTCAGGCCTGCGTGGCCTGCCACGTCGGCGGTTTCGGCCCGCAACTGACCCCGTTCGGCATCGCCTTCAAGATGACCGGCTACACCTTGCAGGGTGGCAGCGGCCTGGCTTCGGAAATCCCGATCGCAGCGATGGTGATGACCGACTTCACCCACACGGTGAAAGACCAGGGCGCGCCGGCGGCGACGCATTACGGCACCAACAACAATTTCTCGCCCGATGACCAGGTCTCGCTGTTCTATGGCGGGCGCATCACGGACTTCATGGGTGCGTTGGCGCAGGTGACCTATTCCGGGCCGAACAATGCCGTCTATTGGGACAATTCGGACTTCCGCGCCGTGGTGACGAAGGAGATCGGTTCGCACGACGTCGTGTTCGGCGCCGATCTGAACAACAACCCGACCGTGCAGGACGCCTACAACACGCTCTACGCCTGGGGCTTTCCCTACATCAGCTCGTCCCTGTCGCTGACCCCGGCGGCGACGCCGATGGTCAGCCAGCTCGGCGGTTCGGTGGTCGGTGTTTCGCTCTATACCTGGGTTGACCAGAACTGGTACGCCGAGATCGGCGGTTATCGCACGCTCGGCTATTCTGATCTCCGCCGGATTGGCAACAACCTGCCCTCGCCCGGTGGGATCGACGGCGTCGCTCCCTACGTGCGTGTGGCGCGGGAATGGACGTGGAGCAGCCAGCTCGCTGAAGTCGGCGGCATGTTCTTCGAGGCGCCGCTCAACGAGGTCGGCAACGGCCTGCCGGGATCCAACCGCTATGTCGATTACAGCATCGACGCCAGCTGGCAGTTCCTCGGGTCTGGCAAGCACGCCTTCTCCGTCAACGCCAACCTGCTGAACGAGCAGCAATACCTGAATGCTTCCTACAGTGCCGGCGCGGCGTCGAAGGACTACCACCAGCTGACGCAATTCCGCATCGTCGGTGCCTACAACTACATGCAGACCTACGGCGCTTCGCTTGGCTATCAGCAGACCTGGGGCACCAAGGACGCATTGCTCTATGCGCCGGGGCAGGATTCGGGCAGCGCCAACGGCAGCCCGAACTCGCAGGCCGTCATCGCCCAGGTGGACTGGACCCCGTTCGGCAAGCCGGACTCCTGGGGCGCGCCCTTCGCCAACGTTCGCGTTGGGCTGCAGTACATCTACTACCCGCAGTTCAATGGCGGCAACGCGAACTATGACGGCTTCGGCCGCAGTGCCAGCGGCAACAACACGCTCTACGCCTTCGCCTGGTTCGCGTTCTGAACCATCGCCTGGTGCGCTCCGTGCGGCGCGGGGGAGAATTCTCTCCCGCGCCGTTCGGCTGTCAGGAACGCCTCAAAGGCGCCGGCTGTCCCAGCCCGGTTCCGCCGCCAGCGGCAGCAGCGCGCGCAGCCGCGCCAGCAGGGCGGGGACGCCTTCAACCACCTCGAACAGCGTGCGCACCTCCGCCCGCGCGAAACCATGCGCGATCGCAGCGTCGATCGCCGCTTCCAGCGGCCGCGCCGATCCCTCCACATCACAGAGCAGGATCGGCTTGTCGTGCAGGCGCAATTGCCGCCAGGTCAGGATCTCGACCGTCTCGTCGAGCGTGCCGAGGCCACCGGGCAGCATCACGAACGCGTCGGCGAGATCGAACATCCTCTGCTTGCGCGAGTGCATGCTGTCGGTGATGAGCAGCTCGCTGAGCCCCTCGTGCGCGACCTCGAAGCGGGTGAGGAATTCGGGGATGACGCCGATCACCTGCCCGCCCTCGGCCCGCGCCGCGTCCGCCAGCGCGCCCATCAGCCCGACGCGCCCGCCGCCATAGATCAGCCGCAGCCCGGCCCGCGCCAAGCCGGCGCCGAGCGCCTGCGCGCTGGCGCGAAAGCCGGGATGGTGCCCGGGCTGGGAGCCGCAGAAGACGGCGACGGAGCCGAGAAAATCCATGCTGGTTTCCTTGTGGGCGACGCACCGGCTCCAGGCGGGCAGGGCAGCCGGCGGGGCGTCGCGAAAATAACGTCGCCTGCCTCGTCGCCTGCCTCTGGCAGGGACCGCCCGGGAATGCAACCATCGGGGCGTCCATCGACCGAGGGGGAAATCGAGATGCGGAGTCGCACCATCCTTGCAGCCGTGCTGATGCTGGGCGCCCTGACGGCGGCCGGCGCCCTGCTCGCGACCGGGTTGGTGACCGGGGCGCGCGCCGATGCGCCGGAAGGCCCGCTGCCGGCGTCGGCCCTGGTGCTTCCGGCCGGACCTCCCTTTGCCAGCGCGCAGGACGCGATCGAAGCCCGGCGCAAGGCCTACAAACTCAGCGGGAAGATATTCAAGGAGCTGAAAGCGGCGGTCGAGGCCGGCGCCCCGGTGAAGCCCTACGCCGCGGACGTGGCGTTCCTGGTCGCGTGGAGCCGGAAAATTCCGCTGATGTTCCCGCCCGGCAGCGACACCGGGCACGAAACCAAGGCGCTGCCCGAGGTCTGGACCGACCGCGAGCATTTCGAGCGCGACGCGGCCGATTACACCGCGGCCGCCGAAACCCTCGCCAAACTCGCCGAGGCCGATGACAAGGCCGGCTTCGCCCGGCAGTTCCAGGCCACGGGCAAAGCCTGTGCCGCCTGCCACAAGGCGTTCCGGGCGCGGCTGAACTGATCCGCCGCCGCGGTCAGGCCCTCACGGGCGGATCAGGGTGCCGATCCCGCCCTCGGTGAACAGTTCGAGCAGGCAGGCATGGGGCTGGCGGCCATCCAGGATCACCGCGCCCTTGACGCCCCGCGCCACCGCCTCGACGCAGGTCTCCACTTTCGGAATCATGCCGCCGCTGATCGTTCCGTCGGCGATGCGGGCGCGGACCGCATCGACGCCGAGCTCCGCGATCAGCCGCTTCTCGCCATCGAGCACACCGGGCACGTCGGTCAGCAGCAGCAGCCGGTTCGCCCCCAGCGCTCCGGCCACGGCGCCGGCCACCGTATCGGCGTTGATGTTGTAGGTCTGCCCGTCCTCGCCCATCGCCACCGGGGCGATGACCGGGATCAGCCCGGCTCCGGTGAGCGCGTGGATGACGCGGACATCGACGCTCTCCGGCTCGCCGACGAAGCCGAGATCGAGCACCCGCTCGATGTGGCTGCCCGGGTCGCGGGTCGTGCGCGTCAGCTTGCGGGCGCGGATCATGCCCCCGTCCTTGCCGCAGATGCCCACGGCCAGCGCGCCGGCGCGGGTGATCAGCCCGGCGACGTATTTGTTCACCGTGCCGGCCAGAACCATCTCCACCACTTCGACCATGGCGGCATCGGTGACGCGCAGCCCGTCGACGAAGCTGGACTGGATGGCCAGGCGCTTCAGCATGGCGTTGATCTGCGGCCCGCCGCCATGCACCACCACGGGGTTCACGCCGACCTGCTTGAGCAGGGCGATGTCGCGTCCGAACTGCTCGGCCAGCGCTTCCTCGCCCATGGCGTGGCCGCCATACTTGACGACCACCGTCGCGCCGGCATAGCGCCGCAGGAAGGGCAGCGCGTGGGCGAGGATTCTCGCCTGTTCCTGTGCCGTCGTGATCGCCTCGTTCATGGCGCCGGCTTAGCGTTGGCTTCGGTCAGCGGTCAAGGCCGGCGCTTCAACCGACGCCGGCCAGACCGGCTGCCGCTGCCCAGGATCCATGCACCCGTTCAAGACCCTCGCCGCGGACGACCGTCTCGGCCCGCTGATCCCGCTGCTGTTCGTTTTCATCTGGTCGACGGGCTTCATCGTCGCCCGGCTGGTGGCGCCGCACGCCGAACCGCT
>JAKAZO010000043.1:23904-28287 GCA_021815825.1 Pseudomonadota bacterium | reverse complement strand
GCGCCGGCGCGGCGAGCCGACCCTCACCGCGCCGCGTCCGCGCGGCCCCGGCCTCGCCGCTGGCAGCGCGGTGGTGCCGGTGGCCGGACGCGTCGTGCGTGGCTTCGGCGCCCCGACGGCGGCCGGGCCGGCGGAGGACATCGCCTACCGCGCCGCGCCCGCCGCCCGCGTCGTCGCCCCCTGCGCCGGCAGCGTCGTCTTCGCCGCTCCCTTCCGCAGCTACGGCCAGGTGCTGATCCTCGATTGCGGCGACGATTTCCATTTCGTCCTCGCCGGCATGGCGCAGATCGTCACCGCCGTCGGCCAGACGGTGCTGGCCGGCGAGCCGATCGGCGCGATGCGCGATTGGGACCCCGGCGCGCCGGCCGAGCCGCCCACGCTGCATGTCGAACTCCGCCGTGGCACCGAGCCGATCGACCCCCGCCCCTGGCTCCGCGGCGCGCCGTGACGCGCGGCCCGGTTGCAATCAGGCGCGGCGCGGGGCAGGCTGGATGCGCGCGGGTTCGGGCCTATATAGCTAGGCTCGGTGGGAGCATGCGCGCAGGCGCAAGAGGGTGACTGGCATGACACGACGTTCCGGGCTGCTGATCGGCGCCGCCTTCCTGGCCGGGCTCGTGGCCGGGCCTGGCTCAGGGCTGGTGCTGCGCACCATGGGCGTGCATTTCGGCGTTCCGGCGGCGCTGGCCGATACCGGGGACAATGCCGAGACCTATCGGCTGCTCAGCCTGTTCGGCGACGTGTTCGAGCGGGTCCGCGCCGACTATGTCGAGCCGGTCACCGACCGCGATCTGGTCGAGAACTCGATCAACGGCATGCTCACCGGCCTCGACGCGCATTCCAGCTACATGAACGCCAAGGCCTTCCGCGACATGCAGGTGCAGACGCGCGGCGAGTTCGGCGGCCTCGGCCTGGAAGTGACCGAGGACAAGGAAGGCGTCATCAAGGTCATCAGCCCGATCGACGACACCCCGGCCTCGCGCGCCGGCGTCAAGGCGGGCGACCTGATCCTCGCCATCGACGGCAAGAGCGTGCAGGGGCTGACGCTGAACGACGCGGTCGAGAAGATGCGCGGCGCGCCGAACACGAAAATCTCGCTCACCATCAAGCGCGAGGGCGTCGACAAGCCGCTGGTGGTGAGCATGCAGCGCGAGATCATCCGCATCCAGGTGACGCGGGCGCATCTCGAGGGCGATGTCGGCTATGTCCGCCTCACCCAGTTCAACGAGCAGAGCGATCCCGGGCTGCGCCAGTCGATCGAGAAGCTGCAGACGCAGTCCGGCGGCAAGCTCAAGGGGCTGGTGCTCGACCTGCGCAACAACCCGGGCGGGCTGCTCGACCAGGCCGTCGCCGTCTCCAACGACTTCCTCGACCGTGGCGAGATCGTCTCGACCCGCGCCCGCCACCCCGACGACAGCCAGCGCTTCGACGCCAAGCCGAATGGCGACCTCATCCGCGGCCTGCCGCTGGTGGTGCTGATCAACAACGGCTCGGCCTCGGCCAGCGAGATCGTCTCCGGCGCGCTGCAGGACAATCAGCGCGCCATCCTGCTCGGCACGCGCAGCTTCGGCAAAGGCTCGGTGCAGACGGTGATCCCGCTGGCCGGCAACGGCGCCATCCGCCTGACCACGGCGCGCTACTACACGCCGTCCGGCCGCTCCATCCAGGGGCTGGGCATCAACCCCGACGTCACCGTCAACGAGAGCCGGGACGCGCCGGAGCATCTGCTGCCGGAGCGCGAGGCCGACCTCAACCGCATCCTGACCAACACCGGCGGCACCAACGCCCAGCCGCTGCCGCCGCGCGCCGACATCCCGGCCTTCGCCAAGCAGATCCCGGACAAGCCGCCGAAGGACTGGCCGTCCTTCGACCCGACCAAGCCGGCGACGGACTTCCAGCTGCAGGAAGCGGTCAAGCTCATCGACGCGATGGCCGGCGCCAAGCACGCCGCCGCCCGGTAACCCAGCCCCCGGCCGGCGATGAGCCTCGACCAGGACGCGCCGGGGCCTCGCCGGCAGCGCGGCGCGGCGGCACGGGCGCTGATCCGGCTCTGGGCCCTGGTCGGCGCGGCCGCCGTGCTGACCGTCGCCGTGCTGGCGATCCTCGGCCCGCCGAAACCCGGCCCCTCGCCCGAGCAAGCGCCGCCCAGGCCGCTCGCGGCGGTGGCGCCCAGCCCGGCGCCGGCCGAACCGGCCCCGCCGGCCGCCACCGCGCCAGCTCCCACTGGGGCAGCTCCCACTGGGGCAGCTCCCACTGGGGCAGCTTCACCGGCCACGCCGCCCGAAACCGCCAAAGCCCCGCCGGCCCGGGCGGAGACGCCCGCATCCGAAGCGGGCAAATCCCAGCCGGCCGAGGCCGCGCCCGCGCGGCCGGAAACGGCCAGAGCCGCCGAGGCCGCGCTCGCGCGGCCGGAAACGGCCAGAGCCGAAGGCGGGGTGGGCGCGCCGGCGGCCGCGGACGAGGCCGCCGTGACGCCGATCGCGGCGCCGGACCCGGCCCTGCTGGAGCCGGCCGATTTCGCCGCCAGCGCGCTGCTGCCGCGAATCGGGCCCAACGGGCGGCTGCCGATGCGCGCCTATGCCGCGCACGTCGCCGCCCCCGCGGGCGCGCCGCGAATCGCCATCCTGCTCGCCGGCATCGGCCTCTCGGAAACCGACAGCGCGGACGCGATCGAGCATCTGCCCGCCGCCGTGAGCCTCGCCGTCTCGCCCTATGCCAGCCACGCCGAGCCGCTGCTCGCCGCCGCCCGCGCCCGCGGCCACGAGTTCCTGATCTCCATCCCGATGGAGCCGCAGGGCTACCCGCTGAACGATGAGGGTCCGGAAGCACTGCTCACCAGCGCGCCCCCGGCGCTGAACATGCGCCGGCTGGAATGGACGCTGTCGCGCATCGCCGGCTATGCCGGGGCCACCGGCGCGCTCGATGGCATGCGCGGAGAGCGCTTCTCCGCCTCCCACGCCATGCTCGGCCAGGTGGAGGACGTGCTCGCCCGGCGCGGCCTGTTCTACATCGACCCGCGGGCCGGCCGGACACCGCGCCGCGTCGCCGGCCGTGGCGCCGATATCGTCATCGACGAGCCGGGCGTGCGCCCCGAGATCGAGGCCAAGCTCGCCGCGCTCGAACGGCTCGCGCACGACCGTGGCAGCGCCCTCGGCCTGGCCGGCCTGCCCCGCCCGGTGACGATCGAGCGCCTGGCCGCCTGGGCGGCGACGCTCGCCGGGCGCGGTTTCGCGCTGGTGCCGGTGAGCGCGCTCGTCACCGCCGCGCCGGCGGAGCGGAATTAGTGCCGGCGCCCGAAGCCCTGCCCTACCGGCCCAATGTCGGCGCCGCGCTGTTCGACCGGCAGGGCCGGATCTTCGTCGCCAGGCGCTGCAATCTGCCGCAAGGGGAGGCCGCGACCCTGGGCGGGCATCTCTGGCAGCTGCCGCAGGGCGGGATCGACGAGGGCGAGACGCCCGCCGAGGCGGTGCTGCGCGAACTGGCCGAGGAGATCGGCACCGCGCGCGCCGAGATCCTCGCCGAACACCCGGAATGGTTCACCTACGACCTGCCGCCGCACCTGGTCGGGCGCGCGCTTGGCGGGCGCTACCGCGGCCAGCGCCAGCGCTGGTTCGCGCTGCGCTTCACCGGCACCGACGCCGAGATCCGCCTCGACGCCCATCCGCACCCCGAATTCGATGCCTGGCGCTGGACCTCCCTCGCCACCCTGCCGGAGCTGGCGGTGCCCTTCAAACGGTCGATCTACGCCGTTCTGGCGCGGGATTTCGCCCGCTTCGCCAGCCCTGGCGCCTGAGCCGGGCGGCGCCGTGGCGCGCGCCCGTTAATTTTCTTGATCTGCCCTGGACGGCAATCTATAGTTGCAGTCGAGCAGCGCCTACGACCGAAGGTCGCGCCATATGATGGAGCGTGTATCGGCGATCGCAGCTCGGCCGGCGCCGTCCCGGGGGGTTTCCGGTGCGGAACTCTCCCTCGGCGCCGGGTCGATTTGAGCCTGACGACACGCCTTACGACGCCGCCCCTTTCGAACCAGACCAACGAGGTTTCGATCCGAACGATTTAACGCCCTGTTCATTTGAGCACGTCTCTGATGGTGAGCGTCGGCCAGTTTTTTGGCCGACGCTCGGCCCCACCCCGCCGGGTCCGGTCGCATTCCGCGAGGAAATGGCCGGCGCGGCGGGCACAGACCACGCAGAGGAGACGTTCGTCCATGCATCCGGCCATCGACCAGACCCAGGACCACCCGGCCCCGACGCACCGCCTGCCCTGGCGCCAGGCCGTTCCCATCATCGGCCTGGCCTCGATCACGCTGTGGATTGCCGCGGCCTGGCTGGCGAGCGCCCTGCTGCGCTGACGCCCCACCCCTGCCAGATGTGCCCTGGGCCCGAT
>JAKAZO010000043.1:17429-23804 GCA_021815825.1 Pseudomonadota bacterium | reverse complement strand
GATGTGCCCTGGGCCCGATTTGCCTTGTGCCCCGGCAGCGGCTTGCGCATTCTCCGCCCCCTTGAGAACAAAACAGGGTCACGCGCCGCCGGGCGCGGTCTCGCGGGGGCGGCATGGCGGATTTTCGCGGCGGCTACAGCATCGAGGTCGAGATCGCGCGCCAGCGGGAGCAGGCCTTCCGCGAGGCGCTGCGCGTGGAGCGGCGGGAGAAGCGGCAGGGCGAGGTCCGGCAGACGGCGTGGGGCGTGTTCGCCCGCCGCGGCGTCGCCGCCACCTCGCTCGACCGGCTGGCCTGGGAGAGCGGCCTCTCGGCCGGCGGCCTGCGCCGTTGCTATCCGGACAAGAACACCCTCCTCGCCGCCATGCTGATCGCCGCCGCCGACGCCCGCATCGAGGCCGTTGCCAACGCCGCGGACGCAGCGGTACCGCAAAGCGCCGCGGACGCGGCGGCACCGCAAGACATCGCGGATGCGGCGGTCCCACAACGCGCCGCCGCCGAGGCGCGGGCGCGGCTGCTGGCGATGGCGGCGGCCTATCTGGCCCGCCGCGCGGCCGAGGCGACGCGGGTGCTGGCCGAAGCCCTGGCGCTGGTGCCGGCGAGCGTCGGCGAGGCGGTCGCGGCGCGCCAGCGCTGGCTGGCGGCGCTGTTCGAGGCCGAGCTGGAGACGCTGGCGCCCGCCGGTGCGAACCTGCCGACGCTGACCGGCATGTTGCTCGGCATGCTGGACGCCTATGCGGCGCTGCCGGCCTCGGCGCCGGATCCCGCTCCCTATGCCGCCCTGGCGCTGCGCTCGGCCCTCGCCGCCGCAGAGCCCGGTCCGGAGGGGACACCGGCGGACCCGGATGGTTGCCCGCCGCCCGGCTCTCGCCTATGTCCTGTCGACGGTCCAGGAGACCCCAATGGGCGCGAACAGCTTTCCGATCGATCTGGTCCTCTTCGGGATGATCGCGGCGTTTCTGGTGCTGCGGCTGCGCAGCATCCTCGGCCGGCGCAGCGGCTACGAGCGCCCGCCCGAAACGCGGGTGCCGAAGGCGCGCGCGGAGCTGACCCCGGCGCGGCCCGCGGAGCTGCCGCGCCCGAACGGCGCGCCGACCATCGACGGCCGTGCGACACCGTCCCAGCCGCCCGCCTTCCTGGCGCGCGACCCGAACGCCCGCCCCCCGAACGCCCTCTCCTCGGCCGCTCAGCCCCCGATCGCCCGTCCCCTGCCCGACGCGTCGAGCCCCGCGGGGCTCGGGCTCGCGCGCATGCGCCGGATCGCGCCGGATTTCGACCCGGCGCGGTTTCTCGCCGGCGCCGAGGCGGCGTTCCATATCATCGTCAGCGCCTTCGCCCGCGGCGACCGGGCGGCGCTGCGGCCGCTGCTCGGCGAGGCGACCTGGCACGCCTTCGATGCCGCCATCACCGCCCGCACCGAGGCCGAGCACCGCCAGCGCACCGAAATCCTGTCCGTGCGTGAGGTCGCCATCGAGGCGGCGGAGCTGGCCGGCACCGAGGCCAGCATCACGCTCCGCATCGTCTCCGACCAGATCAACGTGACCGAGGACAAGGACGGCCACGCCGTGACCGGCACCGACGCGCTCACCGAGATCATCGATCTCTGGACCTTCCGCCGCGACCTCGCCCAGACCGCCGACCCGACCTGGCGGCTCGTCGAAGCCCGCGCCGGCTGAGCGCATGCGTCTGGACCGTGCCGGGGCCGCGCTCGCCGCGGCGATGCTCCTTCTCGCCGCCTGCGCCGTGCCGCCGCCGGCGGGCGGCGAGGCCGTGCGCCTCACCCCGGTCGGCTTCGACGCCCTGCCCGGCTGGGGGACGGATGCCCACGCGGCGGCGATGGCCGCCTTCGCCCGCTCCTGCGCCCGGCTCGCCATGCTGCCGCCGGACCAGAGCCTCGGCGGCAGCGGCGAGATCGCCCGCCTCGGCGGCCAGGCCGGGCAATGGTCCGCCGTCTGCGCCGCGGCCCGCGCCACGCCGCCCGGCGACGCGGTGGCGGCGCGGCGCGTGTTCGAGGCCGGTCTCCAGCCCTACGCCGTGAGCGCGGCAGTCGAGGGCCGCTATACCGGCTATTACGAGCCGGAGGTGGCGGGCGCGCGCACCCCCACCGGGCCCTTCCGCACGCCGCTCCTGCGCCGGCCGAACGATCTGGTGACGGCGGAGCTCGGCGACTTCGCCGACGACCTCAAGGGCCACCACATCGCCGGCCGCGTCGCCGCCGGCCGCCTCGTGCCCTATTACGACCGCGCCCAGATCGATGCCGGCCTGCTCGATTCCCAGCGCCTCGGGCTGGTCTGGCTGGAAAGCCCGATCGATGCCTTCTTCCTTCAGGTCCAGGGCGCCGGCCGCGTCCGCCTGCCCACCGGGCGGATCGTCCGCGTCGCCTACGACGCGCAGAATGGCCGGCCCTACGTGCCCATCGGCAAGGTGCTGGTGGAGCGCGGCGCGCTGGCCGCCGATGCGGTCTCGATGCAGTCGATCCGCGCCTGGCTCGCCGCCCACCCGTCCGAGGCCCGCGCGGTGATGGAGACCAACCCCTCCTACGTGTTCTTCCGCGAGGTCACCGGCATCCCCGAGAGCGAGGGCCCGCCGGGCGCCTTCGGCACCCCGCTCACCCCGGGCCGCTCGGCGGCGGTGGATCGCGCCTTCATCCCGCTCGGCGCGCCGCTGTTCATCGCCACCACCGACCCGCTCGGCGGGGCGCCGTGGCAGCGGCTGGTGGTGGCGCAGGATCGCGGCGCCGCGATCACCGGGCCGCTGCGCGCCGACATCTTCCTCGGCTGGGGCGCGGAGGCGGAGGCGCGGGCCGGGCGCATGAACCAGCGCGGCACCGAATTCCTGCTCCTGCCCCGCGCTATCAACTGATCCCGCGCTACCAACTGATCCCGCGCCGCTCGCCCGCCCACCGCCCTCGCCTTTCCCGCCCGAGTTTGTAAAGTATCGCCCATGACCGAGCCCCGTCCCCGCGTCGCCCTTTTCGTCACCTGTCTGGTGGATCTCTACCGCCCGACGGTCGGCTTCGCCGCGATCCACCTGCTGGAGGCGGCGGGCTGCCAGGTGGAAGTGCCGCGGGCGCAGACCTGCTGCGGCCAGCCGGCCTACAACAGCGGCGACCGGGCAACGGCGCGGGACCTGGCGCGGGGGATTCTCGATGCCTTCGGCGGCTACGACTATGTCGTCGTCCCCTCCGGCTCGTGCGGCGGCATGCTGCGCACGCACATGCCGGGCCTGTTCGACGACGACCCCAATCTGCGCGCCCGCGCCGAGGCCCTCGCCGGGCGCACCTACGAGCTGGTGAGCTTTCTCGCCGACGTGATGAAGCTCGCGCACGTGCCCGGCCGCCATGCCGGCCGTGTCACCTATCACGACAGCTGCGCCGGGCTGCGCGAGCTCGGGGTAAAGGCGCAGCCGCGCGCCTTGCTCGGCGCGGTCGAGGGGCTGACCCTCACGGAACTGCCCGATGCCGAGGTGTGCTGCGGCTTCGGCGGCACGTTCTGCGTCAAATACCCGGAAATCTCCACGCGCATGGTCACCGACAAGGCGCAGGCGATCCGCGAGACCGGGGCGGAGCTGCTGCTGGCGGGCGATCTCGGCTGCCTGCTCAACATGGCCGGACGCCTGGCGCGCGAGGGCTCGCCGGTGGCGGTGCGCCATGTCGCCGAGGTGCTGGCCGGCATGACCGCCGAGGTGCCGCCCATCGGCCGGGCCGCCAATGAGGAACCACGCTGATGCAGGTCAGTTCGCCGTCCTTCAAGCAGGAGGCGGGCAAGGCGCTCGCCGACCAGGGGCTGCAGAAGGCGTTGGCGCGCGCGAAGCCGTTCTTCCAGGCCAAGCGCGCCGCCGCCGTCGCCGCGCTGCCGGAGTTCGAGGCGCTGCGCGAGCGCGGGCGCGAGATCAAGAACCACACCCTGGCCCATCTCGACGTCTATCTGGAGGAATGGGCCGGGCGGGTGGAGCGCGCCGGCGGGCAGGTGCATTGGTGCGCCGACGCCACCGCCGCGCGCGCGGCGGTGCTCGGCATCTGCGAGCGCGTCGGCGCGCGCACCGTGACCAAGGGCAAGTCGATGATCGCCGAGGAGATCGGCATCAACGAGCATCTCGAGCAGCACGGCATCATCCCGGTCGAGACGGATCTCGGCGAATACATCATCCAGCTCCGCCACGAGCCGCCGAGCCACATCATCGCCCCCGCCTACCATCTCAACCGCGAGGACTGGGAGACCAGCTTCCGCAAGGCGCATACGGACCTGCCGGCCGAGCGCGTGTTCCACGAGCGGCGCGACATCCTCACCGAGGCGCGCGGGCGGCTGCGGGAGCGCTTTCTCGCCGCCGATGTCGGCATCACCGGGGCGAATTTCCTCATCGCCGAGACCGGCTCCTCCGTCATCGTCACCAACGAGGGCAATGGCGACCTGACGCAGACGCTGCCGCGCGTGCACATCGTGCTCGCCAGCATCGAAAAGTTGGTGCCGACGCTGGAGGATTGCTGCGCCCTGCTGCGCCTGCTGGCGCGCTCGGCGACGGGGCAGGATTTCTCCGTCTACACCACCTTCTCCACCGGCGCGCGCCGGGCCGACGAGCTCGACGGGCCGGAGGAATACCATGTCGTGCTGCTCGACAATGGCCGCTCCGCGATGCTCGGCACCGAGTTCCAGGACATGCTGCGCTGCATCCGCTGCGCCGCCTGCCTCAACCACTGCCCGGTCTATGGCGCCGTCGGCGGCCATGCCTATGGCTGGGTCTATCCCGGCCCGATGGGCTCGGTGCTGACGCCGACGCTGGTGGGCGTGGACAAGGCCGGGCACCTGCCCAACGCCAGCACCTTCTGCGGCCGCTGCGAGAGCGTCTGCCCGATGAAGATCCCGCTGCCGAACATGATGCGCCACTGGCGCGAGCGCGAGTTCGAGCGCCATCTGACGCCATCCGCGGTGCGCACCAACCTGGCGCTGTGGGGCTTCTTCGCCCGCCGCCCCGCGCTCTACCGGGTGGCCACGCGCGCCGCGATGGCCGCGCTCGGCTGGCTCGGACGCAAGCGGGGCCGCTTCACCCATCTGCCACTGGCCGGCGGCTGGACGGCGGGGCGGGACCTGCCGGCCCCGGAGGGCGCCACCTTCTTCGCCCGCTACGCCGCCGCGCAACGGCTGGGAGGCCGGCGATGAGCCGGGAGGCGATGCTCGGCGCCATTCGCCGCTCACTGCGGCGCGGCGCCCTGCCGGAGGACCAGGTGGCGATGCTGCGCGGGCGGCTCGCGGCGCATCCGCGCCAGATCATCCCCGCCCGCTCGCGCCTCGACCGCGCCGGGCAGGTGGCGCTGTTCATCGCCAATGTGGAGAAGGAGTTCGGCAGCGTGGCGCGGGTGGAGTCGCTCGGCGCGGTGCCGGGGGCGGTGGCCGAGTATCTCGCGGCGCAGAACCTGCCGCCCGAGATCCGCCTGGCGCCGCACCCACTGCTGCGGCAGATTCCCTGGGCCGAGCGGCCGCTGTTGCGCCTTGCCGAGGGCCGCGCCGAGGGATCGGACGCGGTCGGGCTGCAGCACGGCTTCGCCGGCATCGCCGAGACCGGCACGCTGATGCTGCCCTCCGGCCCGACGCGGCCGACGACGATCAATCTCCTGCCCGAGACCGAGATCGTGCTGCTGCCGCTCTCGCGCCTGGTCGGTGCCTACGAGGAGGCGTGGGACCTGCTGCGCGCCGAGCACGCGGACGTTCGGACCGGCGGGTTCATGCCGCGCAACGTGATGCTGGTGACCGGCCCGTCGCGCTCGGCGGACATCGAGCAGACGCTGGAGCTCGGCGCGCACGGTCCGCGCCGGCTGCACGTGCTGCTGTGGGAGGACGCGGCCGCCTCATGAAGCCGCGGCCGAGCGCGGAGGACCAGGAGGCCTGGGCGAGCTATCTCGGCACCGTCCGCCCGCTCGCCGGACGCGCCGCCCCACCCCAGCCGCCGCCGCCCCAGCCGCCGCCGGCGCCCAAGGAGGCCGCGCCGGCGCCGCGCGCCGCCATCGCCCGGGCCCGGCGCGCCGGCGCGCCGCTCGCCCCGCTCGCCATCGGCGCCGCGCCGGGTGGGCTCGACGGCGGCACCTGGGGCCGGCTGCGCGCCGGGCGGATTGCGCCCGAACGCACGCTCGATTTGCATTTCCACACCCTGGCGCGGGCGCGCCAGGCGCTGGAGACGACGCTGCGGGAGGCGCAGGCCGGCGGGCTGCGCTGCCTGGACGTCATCACCGGCCGCGGCTCCGGCGAGGGGGGTGGGGCGATCCGGCGGGAATTGCCGCTGTGGCTGAACCTGCCTGCGCTGCGCCCGCTGGTCCTGGCCGCCACCCATCCGGGCGGCAATGTCGGCGTCACGCGGCTGCTGCTGCGCCGGCCGCGATGAGGGGC
>JAKAZO010000043.1:0-17329 GCA_021815825.1 Pseudomonadota bacterium | reverse complement strand
CGATCCGGCGGGAATTGCCGCTGTGGCTGAACCTGCCTGCGCTGCGCCCGCTGGTCCTGGCCGCCACCCATCCGGGCGGCAATGTCGGCGTCACGCGGCTGCTGCTGCGCCGGCCGCGATGAGGGGCTATTCGTCGGCGACGAAGGCCAGCAACTCCTGGCCCTCGGCGACCATCTCGCCCACGGCGACATGGACCGCTTCCACCGTGCCGTCGGCTGGAGCGGTCAGGGTCAGCTCCATTTTCATCGCCTCCAGCACCACCAGCGCCGCGCCATGGCCGACACGCGCGCCGGGCTCGGCGAGCAGGCGGGCGACGGTGCCGGGGATCGGCGCGATGACGCGGCCGCCGACCGCCTCCTCCCCGCCCGGCGGACGGTAGGGATCGACGAGGTGGAACGCGTGCGCGGCGCCGTCGAGAAACACGCTCAGCGCCTCGCCCTCGCGCGCGAAGGCCCCGGGGTGGATGGCGCCGTCGAGGTCGAGGCGGATCGCGGCGCCGTCCACCGTGCCGGCGAGCCGGTGTTCGGCGCCGTCGATCGCGAGCCGCCAGGCGCCGGGCCCGGCCGCGGTCGCGACCAGGGCGTGGCTGGCGTCTCCGGCGCGCAGGGTGAAGCTCAGCGGCAGCGCCAGCACGGGCGAGAATCCGTCGCAGGCGGCCCAGGGTGAGTGCGGATCGTCTCCCGCTGCCGCCCGTGCCGCGGCCTCGTTCTGGTGCAGCAAGGCCAGCGCCGCAGCGGCGATGGCCGCCGCCGGCGGCGGCGGAGCGGCGGCGAGCAGGTCGGGATGACGGTCGATGAAGCCGGTATCCGGCGCGGCGGCGGCGAACTCCGCGTGCCCGGCGATGGCGCGCAGCAGGGCGAGATTGGTCGCGACCCCGGCCACCTCGAAGGCGCCGAGCGCGGCGGCGAGACGGCGGATCGCCTCGGCGCGATCCTCGCCGTGGACGATGAGCTTGGCGATCATCGGGTCGTATTCGACCCGGATCGCATCCCCGGCGCGGACGCCGGAATCGACGCGCACCTGCGCGCTCGCCGCCGGTTCGCGCAGATGATGGATGCGCCCGATGGCCGGCAGGAAGCCGCGCGCCGGATCCTCGGCGTAGATGCGCGCCTCGATGGCGTGGCCCCGGCACGGCGGCACCGCCGGCAGCCGCTCGCCGGCGGCGACGCGGAGCTGCCATTCGACGAGATCGAGCCCGGTGATCATCTCCGTCACCGGATGCTCGACCTGCAGGCGCGTGTTCATCTCCATGAAGTAGAAGCGCCCGTCGGCATGAATGAATTCCACCGTGCCGGCGCCGACGTACTCGACCGCACGCGCCGCGGCGATGGCGGCCGTGGCGATGGCGGCGCGCTCGGCCTCGCCGATGCCGGGGGCGGGGGCTTCCTCGATGATCTTCTGATGGCGGCGCTGGATCGAGCAGTCGCGCTCGTAGAGCGCGAGCGTCGTGCCGTGGCTGTCGGCGAACACCTGGCTTTCGATATGCCGAGGCCGGATCAGGTATTTTTCCACCAGCACGGTGCCGTCGCCGAAGCTCGCCAGCGCCTCGCGCTGGGCGCCTTCCAGCGCGGGGGCGAAATCCTCGGCGCGTTCGACGATGCGCATGCCCTTGCCGCCGCCGCCGGCGGAGGCCTTGATCAGCACCGGATAGCCGATCGCCGCGGCGGCGCGCGAGAGCGTCGCCGCATCCTGATCGGCGCCGTGATAGCCGGGCACGAGCGGCACGCCGGCCCGCTCCATCAGCGTCTTCGCCGCCGATTTCGAGCCCATGGCGCGGATCGCCGCCGCGCCGGGGCCGATGAAGACGATCCCCGCCGCGGCGCAGGCCTCGGCGAACGCGGCGTTCTCCGAGAGGAACCCGTAGCCGGGATGGATCGCCTCCGCGCCCGACGCGCGCGCGGCGTGCAGGATCGCGCCGATATCGAGATAGCTCTCGCGCGCCGGCGGCGGGCCGATGCGGTAGGCGGCATCGGCCTCGGCGACATGGCGCGCGCCGCGATCGGCGTCCGAATAGACGGCGACCGAAACGATGCCCATGCGCCGCGCGGTGCGGATGATGCGGCAGGCGATCTCGCCGCGATTGGCGATGAGGATGCGTCGGAACATGGGCTACATCCGGAACAGGCCGAAGCGCGTCGGCGCGATCGGCGCGTTCAGCGCCGCCGAGAGGCCGAGGGCGAGGACGCGGCGCGTGTCGGCAGGCTCGATCACGCCGTCATCCCACAGCCGCGCGCTGGCAAAGATCGGATTGCCCTGGCGCTCGTACTGCGCGCGCACCGGCGCGCGGAACGCCTCTTCATCCGCTTCGGTCCAGACCCCGCCTCGGGATTCGATGTTGTCGCGGCGCACCTGCGCGAGCACGGAGGCCGCCTGCTCGCCGCCCATGACGCTGATGCGCGCGTTCGGCCACATCCACAGGAAGCGCGGCGAATAGGCGCGGCCGCACATGCCGTAATTGCCGGCGCCGAAACTGCCGCCGATGATGACGGTGAATTTCGGCACCTGCGCGGTCGCCACCGCGGTGACCATCTTGGCGCCGTCCTTGGCGATGCCGCCGGCCTCGTATTTGCGCCCGACCATGAAGCCGGTGACGTTCTGCAGGAACACCAGCGGAATGCCGCGCTGGGCGCAGAGCTCGATGAAATGCGCGCCCTTCTGCGCGCTTTCGGAGAACAGAATGCCGTTGTTGGCGACGATGCCGACCGGATAGCCCCAGATGCGCGCGAAGCCGGTGACGAGCGTGGTGCCATAGAGGCGCTTGAACTCGTCGAACCGGCTGTCATCGACGATGCGGGCGATGATCTCGCGCACCTCGAACGGCGTGCGCAGCGTCGGCGGCACGATGCCGGCGATCTCGGCCGGGTCGTAGCGCGGCGGCACCGGCGCGGCGATCTCGATCGGCGGGCGCTTCGGCCGGTTCAGCGTGGCGACCGCGCGGCGGGCGAGCCCGAGCGCGTGCGCATCGTTCTCGGCGTAGTGGTCCGAGACGCCGGAGACGCGGGCATGCACATCCGCCCCGCCCAGCTCCTCCGCGGTGACGACCTCGCCGGTCGCCGCCTTCACCAGCGGCGGGCCGGCGAGAAAGATGGTGCCCTGGTTGCGGACGATGATGCTCTCGTCGGACATCGCCGGCACATAGGCACCGCCGGCGGTGCAGGAGCCCATCACCACCGCGATCTGCGGAATGCCCTGCGCGGACATGTTCGCCTGGTTGAAGAAGATGCGCCCGAAATGCTCGCGGTCGGGGAACACGTCGTCCTGGTTGGGCAGGTTGGCGCCGCCGGAATCCACCAGATAGACGCAGGGCAGATGGTTCTGCGCCGCGATCTCCTGCGCGCGCAGATGCTTCTTCACGGTGAGCGGGAAATAGGTGCCGCCCTTCACCGTCGCATCGTTGGCGACCACCATGCACTCGCGCCCGGCGACGCGGCCGATGCCGGTGATGAGGCCCGCCGCCGGCACCTCCTCGGCATAGACGCCGTGCGCGGCGAGCGGCGAGAGCTCGAGAAACGGCGAGCCGGGATCGAGCAGCATCCGCACGCGCTCGCGCGGCAGCAGCTTGCCGCGGGCGAGATGGCGCTCGCGCGCCGCCGCGCCACCGCCCTCGGCGATGCGCGTGTAGAGCGCGCGCAGCTCCGCCCGCAGCGCGCCCATCGCCGCCGCGTTGGCGCGGAACGCCTCGCCGCGCGGATCGATGTCCGAGTGGAGGATCATGCTCTACTGCGTCTCGTTGAAGAGTTCGCGCCCGATCAGCATGCGGCGGATTTCCGACGTGCCGGCGCCGATCTCGTAGAGCTTGGCGTCGCGCAGCAGCCGCCCGGTCGGGTAGTCGTTGATGTAGCCGTTGCCGCCCAGGCACTGGATCGCCTCCAGCGCCATCCAGGTGGCGCGCTCGGCGGCGTAGAGGATGGCCCCGGCGGCGTCCTTGCGCGTCGTCCGCCCGGCATCACAGGCGCGCGCCACGGCGTAGACATAGGCGCGCGCGGCGTTCAGCGTCGTGTACATGTCGGCGAGCTTGGCCTGCATGAGCTGGAACTCGCCGATCGCCTGGCCGAACTGCCGGCGCTCATGCACGTAGGGCAGCACGACATCGAGGCAGGCCTGCATGATGCCCAAGGGGCCGGCGGCGAGCACGGCGCGTTCGTAGTCGAGCCCGCTCATCAGCACGCGCACGCCTTCGCCGAGGCGACCGAGCACGTTCTCCTCCGGCACTTCGCAATCGGTGAAGACCAGCTCTCCGGTGTTCGAGCCGCGCATGCCGAGCTTGTCGAGCTTCTGCGCGCAGGCGAAGCCGGGGAAGGTTTTCTCCACCAGGAACGCGGTGATGCCGCGCGGGCCGGCGGCGGGATCCGTCTTGGCATAGACGACGACCACGTCGGCGTCCGGCCCGTTGGTGATCCACATCTTGGTGCCGTTGAGCACGAAGCGGTCGCCGCGCTTCTCCGCGCGCAGGCGCATCGAAACCACGTCGGAACCGGCGCCGGGCTCGCTCATCGCCAGCGCGCCGACCGCGCTGCCCTCGACCAGCCCGGGCAGATAGCGCCGCTTCTGCGCCTCGCTGCCGTTGCGGCGGATCTGGTTGACGCAGAGATTCGAGTGCGCGCCGTAGGAAAGCCCGACCGAGGCGGAGGCGCGGGAAATCTCCTCCATCGCGACGCAATGTTCGAGATAGCCCAGCCCGGCGCCGCCGTACTCCTCCTCGACTGTGATGCCGAGCGCGCCGAGCGCGCCGAGCTTGGGCCAGAGATCGGCGGGAAAGTCGTTGACGCGGTCGATCTCGGCGGCGCGCGGGGCGATCTCCTCGCCGGCGAAGCGCGCCACCGAATCGCGCAGCGCGTCGGCCGCCGCGCCGAGATCGAAATCGAGGCTGGTGAAGCGGTTGCTCAGCGCCATGCGGTGTCCTCCATCAGGGCTGCGCTTCCTCGCTCATCTTCTGCTTGATCGACGGCGCGATGGTGAAACGAGGGGCCGTGCTCATCAGATTGTATGGCGGGAACTTCGCCCAGTCGATGCGCTTGAAGAGGGCGCGGTCGAAGTCGAACGAGACCGCTTCCTCGCTCGTCTGCCCGCCCTTGCCGTCCGGATAGGTCAGCACGCCGCTGAAGTGCGCGTGTTCCGGCACCGTCTTCGCTCCTCCGGGCGGGGCGAAGGTCTCGTTGATGGCGATCGGCATGTAGTCCACCAGCAGCGAGAAGCCGGTCGAGTAGATGTGGCTCAGCACGTAATCGTCGGGGAGCTTCGGGTTGATCATGCGCAACTGGCGCAGCTGGGCGAGATGGCCGAGATACTCGCTCTGCGACAGCGTGACGGTGACGACCGCCGGCTTGGCCTTGAGGTCGCGCGTGACGCTGTAGCCGAGCCCGGCGACCTCGCGGGCGAGGCCGCGGCTCATCTCGGCCGAGCTCGGCCCCTTGGGCGGCGGATTGGCCGCAACCGCCGGCGTCGCCGCGAGCAGCGACGCCAGGACGGCAAATCGGATGACGACCCTCAACACGGACTCTCCCGCAAAAATGGCATGGGGTCCGGGGCCTCCGGCCCCGGCGGGTCCAGGGCAGCGCCCTGGCCTTGGATGGCGGTGCGCGAGCCTCACTCGCGCGACAGTTCCGGAAAATCCTCGACGCGGAATTCCGTCTCCGGCCGCTCGCCGGCGCGCGCCGCCTCGGCGCGGCGCAGCTCGACGCGGCGGATCTTGCCGGAGATGGTCTTGGGCAGCTCGGCGAATTCCAGCCGCCGCACCCGCTTGAACGGCGCCAGCCGCGCCCGCAGGTGGAGGAAGATGGACCGCGCCGTCTCGCGCGTCGGCTCCGCGCCATGGACCAGGGTGACGAAGGCCTTGGGCACCGCGAGGCGGAGCGGATCCGGCGCCGGCACCACGGCCGCCTCGGCGACCGCCTCGTGCTCGATCAGCACGCTCTCCAGCTCGAACGGGCTGATGCGATAGTCCGAGGCTTTGAAGATATCGTCGGAGCGGCCGACATAGGTGAGATAGCCCTCGGCGTCGCGCGTGGCGACGTCGCCGGTGTGGTAGTAGGCGCCGACCACCGGTTCGATGCCGCCGGACTCGCTCTGGTAGCCGCGCATCAGCCCGGTGGGCCGCCCCGGCGGCGGCGCGGCGGTGGGTGCCCCGGGGCGCTGGCCGAGATCGATGCAGACCTCGCCTTCCGCCGCCTCGGCGCCCTCGGTGTCGAGCAGGGCGATGCGGTAGCCCGGCAGCGGCTTGCCCATCGAGCCGGGCTTGAGCGGCAGCCCCGGCGGGTTGCCGATCTGCGCCGTGGTCTCGGTCTGGCCGTAGCCGTCGCGGATGGTCATGCCCCAGGCGGCGCGCACCTGCTCGATCACTTCCGGGTTGAGGGGCTCGCCGGCGGCGCAGACCTCGCGCAGGCTGGTGCGCCAGGCGGGGAGGTTCTCCTGGATCAGCATGCGCCAGACGGTGGGCGGGGCGCAGAGGGTGGTGACGCCGTGATCGCGGATGGCGTCCAGCAGCGCCGGCGCGGCGAAGCGGCCGAGATTGGCGATGAACACCGCCGCCCCGGCATTCCACGGCGCGAAGAAGCAGCTCCAGGCATGTTTCGCCCAGCCGGGCGAGGAGACGTTGAGATGGATGTCGCCCGGCTGCAGCCCGAGCCAGTACAGGGTGGAGAGATGCCCGACCGGATAGCTGGCGTGGCTGTGCAGGACCAGCTTCGGCCGCGCCGTGGTGCCGGAGGTGAAATAGAGCAGCAGCGGATCATCCGCGTGCGTCGCGCCCTCCGGCGTGAACGAAGCCGGCGCGGCGAGCAGGTCCTCGTAGCGCGTCCAGCCGGGCGGCACCGCGCCGACGCCGATGCGGCGGACGGAGGGGTCCAGCCCGTCGAACTTCGCCGCCTCCGTGCCCGCCGCGACCAGGAAGCGGACGCGGCCGCGGGCGAAGCGGTCGGCGAGATCGGCCGGGGTGAGCAGGGTCGTCGCCGGCACCACGACGGCGCCGAGCTTCATCGCCGCCAGCATGGTCTCCCAGAGCGGGGCGACGTTGCCGAGCATCAGCAGGATGCGGTCGCCGCGCTTCAGCCCCTGCGCACGCAGCGCGTTGGCGAGGCGGTTGGAGCGCGCGGAGAGCTCGGCGAAGGTGAGGCGCGCGGCCCCCTCGCCGGCGATGATCAGCGCCGGGCGCTGGCCCTGCTCGCCCTGGGCCAGCTCGGCGTCGAACCAGTCCAGCGCCCAGTTGAACCGTTCCAGCACCGGCCAGCGGAACTCCCGGCAGGCCAGATCATAGTCGGTGCGGTGCGCGAGCAGCAGGTCGCGCGCCGCCCGGAAAGCCTCGCGCGACATGGCTCAGCCCTCCACCAGCTCGGCGCGCGTGCGCGCGGCGAGGAAGGGGAAGGCGACGGAGAAATCCTTTCCCGCCAGGCCGGCATCGACGATGCGCTGGTAGAGCGCGGTGGCGTGGGCGCCGAGCGGGGTGGGCGCGCCGCTGGAAGCGGCCGCTTCCTGGCCGAGCTTGAGGTCCTTCAGCATCAGCGCGGCGGCGAAGCCGGCGGCGTAGTCGCGGTTGGAGGGCGCGGCCGGCACCGGGCCGGGCACCGGGCAGTAGCCGGTGAGCGACCAGCACTGGCCGGTGGAGGCGGCGACGATCTCGAACATTTTTTCGCGCGCCAGGCCGAGCTTGTCGGCGAGGACGAACCCCTCCGAGACGGCGAGCATGGAGACGGCGAGGATCATGTTGTTGCAGAGTTTCGCGCTCTGCCCGGCGCCGGGGCCGCCGGCATGGACGATGGAGCGGCCCATGGCGGCGAGCACCGGGTGGGCGCGCGCGAGCCCGGCGGCGGAGCCGCCGACCATGAAGGTGAGCGTGCCGGCGGTGGCGCCGCCGACGCCGCCGGAGACCGGGGCGTCCAGCATGTCGAGCCCGGCGGCGGCGGCCTCGGCGGCGAGCGCGCGGGCGGTTTCGACATCGATGGTGGAGCTGTCGATCAGCAGCGCGCCGCTGCCGGCGAGGGCGGCGATCAGCCCGTCCGCGCCGGCGAGCACGGCGCGGACATGGGCGCCGGCCGGCAGCATGGTGATGACGATCTCCGCCCCGGACACGGCCTCGCGCGGGCTGGCGGCGACGGCGCCGCCGGCGGCGCGCAGCGCGTCCAGCGCGGCGGGCACCAGGTCGCAGCCGGTGACGGCATGGCCGGCCTTGATGAGGTTGGCGGCCATCGGCAGGCCCATGTTGCCGAGGCCGATGAAAGCGATGCGGGTCATGCGTCTCCCCCGGTTCTTCTCAGTTCGCGTCCAGCAGGCGGCGGGCGATGATCACGCGCATGATCTCGTTGGTGCCTTCGAGGATGCGGTGGACCCGAAGGTCGCGCAGATAGCGCTCGATCGGGTAGTCCTTGGTGTAGCCGTAGCCGCCATGCAGCTGCAGCGCCTCGTCGCAGATGCGGAACCCGGCATCGGTGGCGAAGCGCTTGGCCATGGCGCAGCGCTGGGTGGCGTCCGGCTCGCCGGCATCGAGCGCGGCGGCGGCGCGATGGACCATGAGGCGCGCGGCTTCCAGCTCGGTCGCCATGTCGGCGAGGCGGAACTGCAGCCCCTGGAAATCGGCGATCGGGCGGCCGAACTGGTGGCGCTGCTTCATGTGCGCGCGCGCCGCCTCCAGGCAGGTCCGCGCGCCGCCGAGGGAGCAGGCGGCGATGTTGATGCGCCCGCCATCCAACCCCATCATGGCGATGCGGAAGCCCTCGCCCTCGGCGCCGATCCGGTTGGCCACCGGCACGCGGCAATTCTCGAACAGCACCTGCGCGGTGGGCTGGGAGTTCCAGCCCAGCTTGCGCTCCGGCTTGCCGAAGGCGAGGCCGGGCGTGCCCTTCTCGACCAGGATGCAGGAGACGCCGCCCGCGCCCTCGCCGCCGGTCCGCGTCATCACGGCGTAGAGGTCCGAGGCGCCGGCGCCGGAGATGAAGGCCTTGGCGCCGTCCAGCACATAGTGGTCGCCGTCGCGCACGGCGCGGGTGCGCAGGCTGGCGGCGTCCGAGCCGGCGCCGGGCTCGGTGAGGCAGTAGCTGGCCAGGAGATCCCCGCGCATCAGCGCCGGCAGGCGCGCCGCGCGCTGCGCGGGGCCGCCGAAGCGGTCGATCATCCAGGAGACCATGTTGTGGATGGAGAGGAAGGCGGCGGTGGAGGGGTCCGCCGCCGCCAGCTCCTCGAAAATCAGCGCCGCGTCGAGCCGGGTGAGGCCGGAGCCGCCATGGGCCTCGCCGACATAGATGCCGGCGAAGCCGAGCCCGGCGGCCTCGCGCAGTTCGGCCACCGGGAAATGCTTGTCCTCGTCCCAGGCGGCGGCGTTGGGCGCCAGCGCGGACTGGGCGAAGTCCCGCGCCGCCTCCTGCACGGCGCGCTGGGTCTCGGAGAGCTGGAAATCCATCGCGGGCGCCGTCTCCCTGGCCGGCGGGCGCAGGCTAGCGCGGTTGGCTGCCGGCGCGAACCCCCACCCGCTTGGCCCCCACCCGCTGGGCCCCCACCCGCTTGGCGCCGGCGCCGCGACGCGCGACACTGGCTGGATTGCCAAAGGGAGGAACAGCCGATGAGCGAAATCCAGACCGAATTCCTGTTCGAGATGCGCCTCGCGGTGACGGGGCCGTTCGATTGCGGCTCGGCCGGCAGCGGGGAGCGCCGCTTCGCCGTCGTCACCGGCGGGCGCTTCGAGGGGCCGCGGCTGCAGGGCGAGGTGCTGAACGGCGGCAGCGACGCGCTGCTGGTGCAGCCGGGCGGGCGCACGCTGCTCGATGTGCGCGCCGTGCTGCAGACCGATGACGGGGCGCGGATCTATGTCACCTATCGCGGCGTGCGCAACGGCCCGGCCCCGGTGATGGCGCGGCTGGCCGCGGGCGAGGCGGTGGACCCGGCGGAATATTACTTCCGCACCGCGCTGTTCTTCGAAACCGGGGACGCGCGCTATGCCTGGCTGAACGACGTCGTCGGCGTCGGCACCGGGCGGCGGGAAAAGACGGGGCCGATCTACCGCGTGTTCGCGGTCCGCTAGCACACGATCCCATCGACGAAACGTCCGCCGGAACCGCTTCGGGGGCCGCGCGCGGCGCGGTTGCGCCGCCGCGCCGGCGCTGGCACGGTGCGCCTGCATCGAGACGGAGCCCTGTGATGAACCTGGTGGTGGCAATCGAGTTGGAGCGCGACGAGGACGGCGTCATCGTCGACCTGCGCCTGGTGTACGCGGACGGCACCTCGGCGCTGGTCAGCGCCGACGCGGCGAGCTTTACCGCGATGGAGGAAGTGCTGGAGGAGCTGGCCGATTTCTACGATTCGGCGACCGATCCGGAGGAAGAGCCGGACGAGGACTAGAGTCTGTCGGGCGCGGATGGAGGCGCCTGACAGACTCCAGCGCTTTGCTTGCGCGTCTGTTCAGCCGGCTCCGGTGATTCCACCGCCGGCGGACAGACGCCGGACCTCCCCGACTTCGGGTGCGCGCGCGAAGTCGGGGCCGGCGGCGTCAGTCCGTCACTCCTTCGCGCCCCGCGATCGCCATCAGGGTCGCGGTCAGGACGGCGATGAGCGTCTCGGTTCCGCCGTTGATGGCGAACACTTCGGTCTGAGCGAGGGTGAGGGTGCGGCCCGCTTTCACCACCCTTGACCGCGCGAGGATGCGGTCGCCGATGGCGGGTGCGACGAAATTGATCTTGAATTCGGTCGTCAGCACGCCCCGGTCCGGCGGCATGAGGCTGAGCGCCGCGTAGCCCGCCGCGGTGTCGGCGATGGCGCTGACGGCGCCGCCATGGACGAACCCGTGCTGCTGGGAGACCGCCGGCGCCGGGCTGAGCGCGATCTCGACCCGTCCGGGAGCGACGCTGACCAGCGAGGCCCCGAAGGTGCGCATGAGCCCCTGCCTGGCGAAGCTGGTGCGGACCCGCTCCTCGGGCCCCGGGCCGGCGGCGTCGCCCATCAGCGCCATCCGCCGGGGTCGGCGAGGAGAGCCGTCATCGCATCGGAGGGACGCGCGCCGTGGCCAGCGTGGGCCGCCGGCGCATCAAGCGCCGAGCATCCCCGCCAGCGCCGGCAGATCGGCGGCGACGATGTCCCATTCGCCCTCGGCGATGATGTCGCGCGCCTGCTCGGGGCCGTATTCGGTCGGGCGCGGGATGAAGCCGGTGCGCAGGCCGCAGCGCCGGGCGGCGGCGAGGTCGGCATTGTGCGCCGCCACCAGCATCACGCGCGCCGGCGGCAGATCGAGCAGGGCGCAGGCGCCGAGATAGGTCTCCGGGTCCGGCTTGTAGTGGCGGAAGACATCGGCGCCGAACACCATGTCCCACGGCAGGCCTGCGGCCCGCGCCAGATCCACCAGCAGCGAGACATTGCCGTTGGAGAGCGGGGCGATGATGAAGCGGGACTTCAGCCGCCGCAGCCCTTCCAGCGTGTCCGGCCAGGGGCGGAGCCGGTGCCAGAGCCGGTTGATGTGCTCGCGGTCGGCCTCGTCCAGACCGGCGATGGCGAAGCGCTCGATCAGCGTGTCCAGCGTGGCGCGGTGCAGCGCGTCCAGCTTGGTCCAGGGCAGGGTGCCGTCGCGCACGCGCTGCATCGAGGGCTGGTAGGCGGCGCGCCAGGCATCGACCAGGGCGGCCCAGTCGGCGCTGACGCCGCGCGCGTCGCCGACGGCGCCGAGATCGGCGATGAGGCTGGAGCGCCAGTCCACCAGCGTGCCGAACACGTCGAAGATCAGCGCCTGGAGCGGTTCCATGCCGAACACTTTGCCTTCGAACCGATGGCGCGGCAAGCGCCGATCACGCCGCCCGCAGCGCGCCGAGGAAGCCCTGCACGGCATGCTCCAGGGACTGGCCCTCGCCCTCGATGGCGGTGCTGACCGCGGCGAGTTCGGCCACTGCGGTCTCGGTCTGCCCGGCATTGGCGGAGACCTCGCCGATGCGGCTCGCCACCGCGCCGGTGCTGCCGGCGACGCGCTGGACGGCGGCGGCGATCTCGCGCGTCGCCTCCCCCTGCTGGGCGACGGAGGCGGCCGTGGCGGCGCCGATGCGCGCCATCTCGCCCACGGTGCGGCCGATGCGCGCGATCGCCTCCGCCGCCTCGTCCGTGGTGCGCTGGATGGCCTCGATCTGGGCGGCGATCTCCTCGGTCGCCTTGGTGGTCTGGTTGGCGAGGCTCTTGACCTCGCCGGCGACGACGGCGAAGCCCTTGCCCGCCTCGCCGGCGCGCGCCGCCTCGATGGTGGCGTTGAGGGCGAGCAGGTTGGTCTGCCCGGCGATGTCGCTGATCAGCCGCACCACGTCGCCGATGCGCCGCGCGCCGCCGAGCAGCGCCTGCACGGTGGCGTCCGTCGCCTCGGCATCGCGCGCCGCGGTCGCCGTGATCTCGGAGCCGGCGGCGATCTGGCGGTCGATCTCGGTGACGGAGGCGGAGAGCTCCTCGGCCGCGGCGGCGACGCTCTGCACGCTGGCGGACGCCTCGCCGGTGGCCGAGGCAACCTCGCCGGCGCCGCGCGCCGTCGCTCCGGCGATGGTGGAGAGGCGTGAGCTGGTGGCGGCGAGCCGGCCCGCGGCCTCGCGCACGCCGCCGACGACGCCGCCCACCGCCTGCTCGAAGCGCCGCGCCAGGTCCGCGCGCTGCTCGCGCGCCGCCGCCTCCGCGCGCAGCTCGGCGGCGTGCTTCTCCGCCTCCAGCGTCTGGGCGCGCTGCAGCCCGTCGCGCAGGACGCCGAGCGCGCGCGCCATCTGCCCGACCTCGTCGCCGCGGTCGGCGCCGGCGACATCGACCGCGAGATCGCCGTCGGCCATGCGCCGCATCGCGCGTTCCAGCGCCCGCAGCGGGCGCAGCGAGCGGGAGAGGAAGCCGTAGCCGATCAGACCGAAGACGATCACGGCGGCGGCGGCGGTGTAGAATCCCTGGCGGCGCAGCGCGGCGTCGAGCCGGTCGAGCTCGCCGGTGGCGACGCCCACGAACAGAATGCCGGCGACCTGGCCGGACTCGTCGAGCACCGGCTCGTAGACGGTGAAATAGCGCTGGCCGAGAATATCGGCCGTGCCGCGATAGGTCTGGGCGTTGCCGATCACCGCGTCATAGATCGGCCCGCGCGCCAGCTTGGTGCCGAGGGCGCGGCTGCCGTCCGGCTTCTTCACCGAGGTGGCGACGCGGGTGTCGCCGGCGAAGATCGTCGCCACGGTGGCGGGGTCGGTCGCGGTCAGCCGGTCCGGGATATCGTTGCGCCCATCCAGCGGCTGGGTGCCGAGCAGGAGCGTGCCCTTCTTGTCGCGCGACCAGACCGAGCCGAGCGGATCGAGATAAGCCTCGAGCAGAGCGAGATTGGCGCCGAGATTGACCTGCATGCGCTCGGCCAGCGCCGCCTTGCTGGTGCGCAGCGCGGCGATCTGCACCACGCCGAGACCGAGCACCAGACAGCCCAGCACGATCGCCGTCAGCCGCGCCGCCAGGCCGAAACGGCCGAACCGCTCCATCAGAGTCCGCATCGACACACTACCCCTTGGTTCGAGGCCGAGCGTGCCAGAGGGCGGTGAATTGCGGCTTAACACGCCGGCACGGATGCCCGCGCCCGCTTCACGATTGTCGCCCGCTCCCGTGACCTCACGACACGACACGGCACGAAGCCAGCGTAGGGTGGGGTGCCCTTCCGCACCCCACCGTTTGCGTCGGCTGCCCTCTCGGCGTTTGCCGTGGTGCCGAAAGTTGGTGGGGTGCAAGATCACCCCAGCCTACGCTTGCTGCATCCGCATCCGCCGATGCGTTCGCCGGAGCCCGCGGCCAGTCGGCCCATGACCGAAACGGACCCAACGAACGTGAGCGTGACGATATAAAGGGAACGGCTCCGGGAGCGGCGAAAGACAATCGCAACAGCTATTCAGGAGAAATTGAAGCGCTGGTTCGTTTTGCGCTTGCGGTCGTGCTGCAGATATCCGCATGGCCAGGCGCTGCGTCCGGAGGTTGCAGCTTCATCTGGCCTCCAAAATCGACAACCGGCGGCAAGGAACCGGCATAGCCCGATCGCCGAAGAATTGTTTGCGCGCTTCCCTGGCCGCGGTTGGCCGCTTCGACGATCAATCGTTCTCCACGCTCGTGATCTTCTGAATTAGGTGGACTCTGCAGAAGCCACAGGCCAAGGTTATAGGGACCGTTGGCGTCGCCGCGATCGGCGGCCTGTTGCCACAGATCGCTCGCTGCCGCGAGGTCGCGAGGCACTTCCTTCCCGTTGGAGAGCATGAGCGCCAGATTGTTCATCGCGCGTGGGTTGCCAGCACGGATCGCCGCGCAGTACCAGTAGATCGCTTTATCGATGTCCCGCTTGATGCCGGCGCCGAATTCGTACTTGTAGCCTAGAGCATTCATACCTTCGCCATTTCCCTTGCGAGCCGACAGGCCGTAGAGTTTGAACGCCCGGAATTGTTCTGGGGCGACGGCCTGACCGCGTGCGTACAAGTAACCGAGATTGACCTCGGCATCCGAGTCGGCGCGATCCGCTCTTCTGCGCAATATCGCGAAAGCGGTGCCGAAATCACCCCGATTATAAGCACTCACCGCCGCGGCCGTCGAGTACTGGCCCTCGTCGTCAGCTTGGGCGATCGTTCCCAGGCCGGGTTTATATGCAAATACTTGGCGCAAATACGATGGGCAACGCGAGGCTTCGTTGTCGTAGTGGTAGGGAACGGAGTGCAGCGCGGCGCTGATATGATCATAATTCTGCAAGAGTGAAGACCACGAGTCTCCGCCCAGGCCGATAGTTCTTCCATCCGACATGCGCAAATCGAACACCACGCTCATCCCTCCACGGCCGTAAGCGCATCGCGTCTGGACCCCAGAAACATCCTTCCAGGTGTAGATGATCGGGGACTTCAGCGGGTCTGGATGAACGGCGATGGTATCCGAGGACGCGCAGTAATAAGTGAAAAGACCGTCGAGCCAGACCGGGAGCACCAACGCCGTGAAAACCCATCCAACCCTCCCAACAATACGAAATCGCTGCTGCCGCGTTGGCGTGAATTTGATGTTATGTTGCGCAAATCCCAAGCCTGCCATGAGCGGGCCAACGCCCGCGAGCATCGCCCCCAACACAACCTCGAGGCCGATAAGATGACCCGATACAAGGGTGTCTGACGGACAGAAAGAGGGTTGAAGTCGGCTCGGCATGAGTAACAGTGTGAAGAGCAATGGCCAAGATATTATGACCACCATCGCACGGGTCGCGTTACTGAAGGCCGGTCCGGGTGTTTCGTGCATAGTCACTGCCGTGAAGCTTTGAAGGTGGTCCGTTGAGCCGTCCGGGAGACGTTTCTATCGTGCCGGCAAACGTCCAGGGCCTCAAGCCTACCCAGCCAGCTCCGCGAGCTTGCCCCGCCGCGTGGCGCAGAAAGCGTAGGGTGGGGTGCCCTTCCGCACCCCACCGTTTGCGTCGGCTGCCCTCTCGGCCTCTGCCGTGGTGCCGAGAGTTGGTGGGGTGCGGAAGGGCACCCCACCCTACGTTTGCTGGCCGACGCGCCGAGCGTGGACCGCCGGCCCGGCTTGACACGCCGGGGCGGCGGCGCAAGCATTTGGGTAACGAAAAAAACGTCGGGCGGCGCGACCGCCCTGCGATGGTCGCACGCTCCCGTGCCGGCACGACACGAAGCCGACAAACGCACCAAAATGGGGGGAACGACCATGGGATTTTTCCTGAGCGATCGGGAGCTTTCACGCCTGGCGCCGGCGGAGGCGGTGTTCACCGCGCCGGTGCCGCCGCAGATGGTGTCCAACGGCGAATTCAACCCGCTGCCGCAGACCGCGCAGCAGCGCCGGGCCGAGGCGCGGCTGGCGGAGCTGGCGGAGGTTCACGGACGCCGGCTCGGCCTGGACCGGCGGCGCTTCCTGCGCAGCGCCTGCGGCATGGCCGCCGCCTTCGTGGCCATGAACGAGGTCTTCGGCCGCGTCTTCGACGTCAGCGAGGCCGAGGCGGCGGAGCCGGACGCGGCGGCGGCGCGGGCGCGCGAGCACGCGGGGCAGTTCGTGTTCGACGACCAGCTGCACTTCGTGCGCGACGACTACAAGTTCGAGGGGCTGATCGGGCTGGCCAAATATGCCGCCGAATACTGGAACCCCTCGATCGCCAAGGACCGCTACGGCCTGACGCTGGACCGCTACAAGTTCGACAATTTCCTCAAGGAGATCTATCTCGACAGCGACACCGAGATCGGCCTGCTCTCCGGCGCGCCGTTCGACGATCCGGCCAACTGGCTGCTCACCAACGACCAGATCAAGCAGGCCGCCGACACGGTGAACTCGATCGCCGGCACGCGCCGGCTCTACTACCATTCGGTGATCACGCCGCGCCAGCCGGGCTGGATGGATGAAGTCGAGCGCTGCATCGCCACGGTGAAGCCGAACAGCTGGAAGGGCTACACCATCGGCGATCCGCTCTCGCCGGCGACGACGAAATTCCCCTGGCGGCTCGACGACGAAGCGCTGATGTATCCGTTCTACGAGAAGGCGGTGAAGTCCGGCATCACCACGCTCTGCATCCACAAGGGACTGCTGCCGGCGGACTACGAAACCTCGATCCCCGGCGGGGCGTGGAAATTCGCCGCCGTGGACGACGTGCCGAAAGCGGCGAAGGACTGGCCGCAGATGAACTTCGTCATCTACCACGCCGCGCTGCGCCCGTTCCTCGAGAACCCGGACAAGGACCTGGCCGAGTTCGAGAGCACCGGCTACATGCGCTGGGTCTCCGACCTCGCTTCGATCCCGGCGAAATACGGCGTGAGCAACGTCTATGCCGATGTCGGCACCTCCTTCGCCGTCTCGGCGGTGACCGCGCCGCGCTTCTGCGCCGCGATGATGGCCGTGCTGATCAAGGGACTCGGCCACGAGCACGTGTTCTGGGGCACGGACTCGGTGTGGTACGGCTCGCCGCAATGGCAGATCGAGGCGTTCCGCCGGCTCGAAGTGCCGGAGGACATGCAGCGCAAGTACGGGTTCGCGCCGCTCGGCCCGGCCAACGGGGCGGTGAAGGCGGCCATCCTCGGCGGCAACGCGGCCAGTTTCTACAAGCTGCAGCGCCACGCCGAGAACGATCCGCGCCACAGCGACGGCATCGCGCGCATGAAGCAGGCCTACCTGCAGGACGCGCCGGGGCGCAGCAACCTCGCCTACGGCTACGTCGTGCCGCGCGGCTGATCAGTCGTCATCGTCGCCCTCGCCGCCGCCGTAATAGCCGGGGGCGCCGTAATAGCCGGGGGCACCGTAATAGGCGCCTGGAGGCGGGCCGGCATAGCCCGGTCCGCCCCAACCGCCGCCCCACTCCCCGCCGCGCCAGCCGCCTTCGCCCTCGCCGCCGCGCCAGCCGCCACCTTCCCCGCCA
>JAKAZO010000123.1 GCA_021815825.1 Pseudomonadota bacterium | reverse complement strand
TTCTCGCCCGACGAATCGCTGCTCTACATCGTCGAATCGCGCTCCGTACCACGCTGCATCCGCGTCTTCGATGTCGCCGGCGAAACCATCCGCAATGGCCGCATCTTCGTCGATGCCGGGCCCCAAGGCACGCCGGACGGCATACGCTGCGACATCGAAGGCAATGTCTGGGCCGGCTGGGGCATGAGCGAGGCGCTCGATGGCGTGCGCGTCTTCGCCCCCGACGGGGCGCCGATCGGGCACATCGCCTTGCCGGAGCGCTGCGCCAATATCTGCTTCGGCGGCGCCAAGCGGAACCGGCTGTTCATGGCCGCGAGCCATTCGCTCTACGCGCTCTATGTCGCCACCCAGGGTGCCGTCGGTGGCTGAGGACACGATGCTGCGCGGCATGCGCAAAGGGCTGACCAGCTACGGCGATCCTGAGTTTTCGCTGTTCCTGCGCCGAGCCTTCATCAAGGCGATGGGCTTCTCGGACGACGCGCTGTCGCGCCCGATCATCGGTATCGCCAACACTGCGAGCGACTTCAATCCCTGCCACGGCAATGCCGGCGCGCTGATCGAGGCCGTCAAGCGCGGCGTGATGCTCGCCGGCGGGCTGCCGATGGCGTTCCCGACCATCTCCATCCACGAGGCCTTTGCCCACCCGACCTCGATGTATCTGCGCAATCTGATGGCGCTCGACACCGAGGAGATGATCCGCGCCCAGCCGATGGACGCGGTGGTGCTGATCGGTGGCTGCGACAAGACCATTCCGGCGCAATTGATGGGCGCGGCGAGCGCGGACGTGCCGGCCATCGTGCTGCCCACCGGGCCGATGCTGGTCGGACACTACAAGGGCGAGGAGCTTGGCGCCTGCACCGATTGCCGCCGTCTCTGGGGCCAATTCCGCGCCGGCGCGATGGACGCGCAGGCGATCGCCGAGGTCAATGGACGGCTGGCGCCGACGCATGGCACCTGCATGGTGATGGGAACGGCGAGCACCGTCGCGTGCATGGCCGAGGCGATCGGCATGGCGCTGCCGGGAGCGGCAACGACGCCGGCGACGCACGCCGACCGCGTGCGCATCGCCGAGGCCTCGGGCGCGGAAGCGGTGCGGTTGGCGCGGGACGGCGTGCGGCCATCGGCGATCATGACGCCGGCTGCGTTCCGCAACGCCTTCACCGTGCTGCAGGCGATCGGTGGCTCGACCAACGCGCTGATCCATTTCACCGCTGTGGCCGGGCGGCTCGGCATCCAGGTCGATCTCGACCTGTTCGATCGGCTGGGGCGTGAGGTTCCCGTGCTGATCGATCTGAAGCCGTCCGGGGCGCACTACATGGAGCATTTTCACTGGGCCGGCGGGGTGCCGCGGTTGCTGCGCGAGCTGGGCCCGGCGCTCGATCTCACCTGCGTGACCGTGGCAGGGCGCACGCTCGGCGAGATCGCCGCGGGCGCGGAGGAGGTGCCGGGTCAGGACGTGATCCGCTCACGTGCTGCACCGATCGCGACCGGCGGCGGGCTGGCGGTGTTGCGTGGCAATCTCGCTCCCGGCGGGGCGCTGCTGAAACGCTCGGCCGCCAGTCCGGATTTGATGCGCCACGAGGGCCGGGCCGTCGTGTTCACATCGGTCGAGGACATGGTGCGCCGGATCGATGACCCCGCGCTCGATGTCACGGCGGCGGACGTACTGGTGATGCAGGGCGGCGGGCCGAAGGGCGCGCCGGGCATGCCCGAGGCGGGGTACATCCCGATCCCGCGCAAGCTCGCCCGCGCCGGCGTAAAGGACATGGTGCGCATTTCGGACGCGCGCATGAGCGGCACCGCCTTCGGCACCATCGTGCTGCATGTGACCCCTGAATCGGCGGCCGGCGGGCCGCTCGGTCTCGTCCGCACCGGCGACCGGATCCGGCTCGATGCCGAGGCCCGCCGGCTCGACCTGCTGGTGGACGAGGCCGAACTGGCCGCCCGGCGCGCCGCCTGGACACCGCCGGCGGAGGCGCCGCGCCGCGGCTATGCGGCCCTATTCCACAACCACGTGCTCCAGGCCGATGGCGGCTGCGACTTCGATTTCTGCCGCCGCTGAGCGTGCTTGACCGGCGCGGCCGACGACCGCGCCGATCAGGACCAGGGTCGGGCCGCCGCACGACCAGGTGGGGCCGTCGCGCACGAGCCCGTCCAGCGTGCCGACGAGTTGGCGGCAGGCGGGCGTCCCGGCCGATTCGACCAGTGCCGCCGGCGTCGCTGGATCCAGCCCGGCCGCGATCAACCCGTCGGCCAGCAGCGGCAGGGTCGCCACACCCATGTAGATCGCCAGCGTGCCGCCGAGCCGGGCGAGCGCAGCGCAATCGAGATCGAGCTCTCCGTCCTTGGTGTGTCCGGTGGCGAAGGTCACGCTGCGCGCGATGCCGCGATGGGTGAGCGGAATACCCGTCTGCGCCCCGGCGGCCAGGGCGGCGGTGACGCCAGGGACGATCTCGTAGCGGATGGAGGCGGCCGCGAGTGCTTCGGCCTCCTCGCCGCCGCGGCCGAAGACCAGCGGATCGCCGCCCTTCAGCCGCACCACGCGGCGCCCCTCGCGGGCGAGGCGGACCAGCAGGGCATTGATCGCCTCCTGCGACAGGCAATGGTTGGCACGCGCCTTGCCGACATAGATGCGCTCGGCGTCGCGCCGCGCCATCGCCAGCACATCCTCGCTCACCAGCCGGTCATGCACGATCACGTCCGCCTCGCCGAGCAGGCGCTGGGCGCGCAGAGTGAGCAGATCGGCCGCGCCAGGGCCGGCACCGACCAGGAAGACGATGCCATCCGGCGCGCGCGCGGCACCGGCCAAGCCGGCCTCGACCGTTGCCGCGGCCGCCGCCTCGTCGCCGGCGAAGACGAGATCGGCGGCCGGTCCAGTCAGCGTGCGTTCAAGGAAACGCCGGCGCGCGGCCGGGTTTGGCAGGGCCGCGCGCACCCGGTCGCGGATGCGCGCGGCGAAACCAGCCAGTGCGCCGAAGCGTGGTGGCACCGCGGCCTCGATGCGCGCGCGCAGCAGCCGGGCCAGCACCGGCGCCGTCCCGGCGGACCCGACGGCGATGGTCACCGGATCACGATCGATGATCGAGGGGGTGATGAAGGAGCAGAGTTCGGGCCGGTCGACGATGTTGACCGGAATGCCCCGACGGCGCGCGGCGGCGGCCAGGCCCCGAAGATCGGCCTCGGATGCGTCGGCGCCGATGGCGATCGCGGCGCCATCGAGGTCGGCCTCGGTGAAACCGGGCCGCTCGCGCACCAACGCCCCCGCCTCGGCAAGGGCCGCGGCCTTGCGCGCCGCCACCTCGCCGCTGCCGACGACGAGCGCCGTGCGCCCGGCGAGATCGAGGAAGATCGGGAAATGGCGCATCAAGCCGCCTCGCGCCCGGATGAAATCAGTCCGACCAGGCGCTCCACTCCCTGGCGTTGGCAGAAGGCGCCAAAGGCTTCGCCAGGATGGCGCAACGCGGCAAAGGCGGCGAAGAGCGGCTCCAATGTTGCCGCGATCTGATCCTCGGCGACCTTGTCGAGCAGCTTGAACGACAGCACCGTGCCTTCGAAATCGCCACCGACATAGAGCGCGTAGAAGCCCGGCATGCGGCCGACGACGCCGATGTCCCCGCTATAGGGCCGGGCGCAGCCGTTCGGGCAGCCGGTGATGCGCAGGCTGATCCGCTCGCCGGCGAGGCCCTGGCGGGCGAGCGCGGCGTCGATGGAAGCGACCATCGGCTCGCGCACCCGCTCCGCTTCGGTCAGCGCAAGACCGCAGGTGGGCAGGGCCGGGCACGCCAGCGCCCAGCGCGCCAGCGGGGTAAGCTGTTCCGCGAGCGCCACGCCGTGGGCGCGCAGAATGGACTCGATCTCGCTCCGCGTCCCTGGCGCCAGATTGCTCAGCAGCAGATCCTGCTGCGGCGTCAGTACTGGATCGGCGCCGAAGCGCTCCACGATCAGACGCAGGGCGCTGCGGAGCCGGATCTCCCCGGAATCGGCGATACGGCCGGAGGGCAGCGGCACGCCAAGCCAGAACAGCCCGTCCCCCTGCGCGTGCCAGCCGAGCAATTCGGGCATCGCCAGATGGGGCATCAGCCGCGGGGGCGCCAGCGCGAAGCCGAGATGCTCGGACAGCCGCGCACGCACCCACTCGACGCCGTTATCCTCGACGACATATTTCAACCGGGCACGACGCCGGTCCGCGCGGTTGCCATGGTCGCGGTGCAGGGCGATCGCGGCCTTGGCCACCGCGATGAGCTGGTCGGGTCCGACGAAGCCGACCAGCGACGCCAGGCGCGGGTAGGTGGCCGCCTTGTTGTGCGTCATGCCCAGCCCGCCGCCGACGGCTATGTTGTAGCCGACGAGCCGGTTGGCCTCGTAAAGGGCGATCGCCGCAAAATCGTTGGCCAGCACGTCGGCGGTGTTGTCCTCGGGCAGGCCGAGAGCGATCTTGAACTTCCGCGGCAGGTAGGCTGCCCCGTAGAGCGGCTCTTCTTCCGCGGCAGCGCCGAGGTCGGCCTGAGCCTCGGCATCGAGGAACAATTCGTGATAGGCGCGGCTCGCCGGCAGAAGGGCGGTCGAGAGCGCGTGCGCGTCGGCGAGCAGGCGCTGATGGCGGGGCGTGCGGCGCGGCGCCGGGGAGGTGATGACGTTGCGCACCACGTCGCCGCAGGCACACTGCGTCGTCAGCAGCGTGTGGTTGATGGCGGCGATATGGGCGCGAAGGTCTCCCTTCAGCACGCCGTGGAACTGGATCGCCTGGCGGGTGGTGACCCGCAGCGTGGCATTGGCGTAGCGGTCGGCGAGCGCGTCCAGCGCCAGATACTGCGAAGCGGTCAGCGCGCCGCCGGGGATGCGGACGCGGACCATGAAGGAATAGGCCTTTTCCAGCCCCTGCTGCTTGCGCTCGGTCGCACTGTCGCGATCGTGCTGCTCATAGGTGCCGTGGAATTTCAGCAGGTTGTATCCGTCCTCCGTCACCTGCGTACCGCCGGCGGCGAGTTGCTCCGCGAGGTCGCCGCGCAGGCCCCGGCTGGCCAGCTTCAGCCGCTCGACGCCGCTCGGCTTGGCGGTGGCCAGGATGGTCTCGGTCATGGCACGTCTCCCTCCGCGCTGACACCGTGGATGCCGCATTCCACCTTGCCGCGACCGGCCCAGCGGCCGGCGCGCGGGTCTTCGCCGGCCCGGGTCGCCCGCGTGCAGGGGGCACAGCCGATGGACGCGAAGCCGTGCGCGGTCAGCCGGTGCGCCGGCAGACGCCGGGCGGCAAATTCCGCCTCGATGCGGGCGCGGCTCCAGGCGGCGAGTGGGTTGATCTTGACCTTGCCATCGATCCGCTCGATCAGCGGGAGCGCGGCACGGGTCGTGCTCTGGTGACGTTTGCGCCCGGTGATCCAGGCATCGAACGAGGCCAGCGCCGCGTTCAGCGGCTCGACTTTGCGCAAGGCGCAGCACGCGTCCGGATCGAAATGCCAGAGCCAGGAGTCCGGATCGTGCCGCTCGGTATCGGCGTGGGCGGGCGCGACATCGCGGATGTCGGTCAGGCCAAGATGGCGGGCGAGATCATGGCGGTAGGCGAGGGTCTCGGGGAAATGCTGGCCGGTATCGAGGAACAGCACCGGCGTGGCGGGGTCGATCGCGGCGACCAGGGCCAGCAGTAGCGCCGACTCCGCCCCGAAGGAGGAAACAACGGCGATGCGGCCGCGAAACTCGGCAGTAATCGCGTGCCGCAGCAGGTCCAAGCCCTCGGCTTCGGCCGGGCTGAGCGTCGCACCCGGCTCGGAGGCGAGGGCAAGCGGCGCAGGTGGTAGCTCCGCGATCGAAAGGTCCATCTCTTCACAACCCTTGGCAGCGTCGGCCGATCGTATATCGGCGGCCTTACCGGATTATTCCACTGCCTATCGGGGTCGTAAAGTCAAATTCTCCGCAGAATTCGGATTATCGATGGATTGGCCGGTCTATTTCACGTTTTTTACCTGGAAATTATGCCGCCCCACCCCACCGGGGCAGGGCAGCCTTGAGTCACGAGCCGGCG
>JAKAZO010000042.1 GCA_021815825.1 Pseudomonadota bacterium | reverse complement strand
GCGGCGAGGGCCACCGGCGCCATGGCCAGCAGGGCGAGCAGGGAGCGGCGAGGGGGGCTCATGCGGGCATACTCTCCTTCAGGGCTCAACTCAGCAGGGCAGGGCTCAACTCAGCAGGGCAGGGCTCAACTCAGCAGGGTCAGGGCCGCGAGCGCGCGGATCTCGGGACGAACCGGCCCCTCGCGCGGCGCGTCGCGCAGGGTGGTGCACCAATGGTCCGGCGGGTTGCGGCCGGCGGCACGGTTATAGCTCAGCCCACGCAACACCGCCTCGGCCGCGGCTGGCAGGCGTGCGGGCGGTTCCAGCCCGTTCAGCGCCCCCCACACCATGGTCCAGCAGCGGGCTACCGTGTAGGGGTTGTAGCCGCCGCCGCCAAGCACCAGAAGGCGCGGCGAGAGCCCCAGCAGCGCCGTCACCACGGCGCGGTGGGCGTTGTTGGAGAGGCCGAGTCGCGCCAGCGGGTCCTCCGCCAGCCCGTCGGCGCCACATTGCAGCATGATCGCCTGGGGCTGCAGCCGCGCGATCAGCGGCAGCACGGCCTCGTCCATCAGCACGGCGAGCTCGCTGTCGTTGAAGCCGGCCGGCACCGGCAGGTTGCGCGCCGCGCCGCCGGCGCGGTCCTCGGCGGCGCCCGTGAACGGCCAGCGGCCGGTCTCGTGGAGGGAGATGGTGAAAACGCGCGGATCGTCGTGGAACGCATCCTGCACGCCGTCACCGTGATGGGCGTCGATGTCGAGATAGACCAGCCGCTCCAGCCCCATGTCGAGCCAGGTGAGCAGGCCGAGCACCGGGTCGTTGACGTAGCAGAACCCCGCCGCCCGCTCGCGCCGGCCGTGATGGGTGCCGCCGCCCGGGCAATGCACGACGCCGCCCTCGGCGAGCAGGCGCGCGGCCAGCATCACCCCGCCGGCGGACGTCGCGGGGCGGCGGAACATCTCGGGATAGACCGGGTTGCCCTCGGCGCCGATGCCGAACCGGGCGCGCTCGGCCGCGCTCACCGTCTGCGACGCCTCGGCGCGCGCCAGGGCGGCCAGGTAGTCCGGGTCGTGGAACCGCGCCAGCTCGGCCGGCGTGGCCATCGGCGCGCTGACGAAGGCGTCCGTGTCCAGCCAGCCCAGCGCGCGGCACAGGTCCGTCACCGTCGAGACGCGCGGGATGGCGAGCGGATGCTTCGGCCCGTAGGTCGAGCGCCGGTAGATTTCGCTGCCGATATAGAGGGGGTGGAGGCGGGGATCGGGCGGCATGCGTGCAGGCATATGTGCCCGTCGGCGCGGCGCGCAAATCCCGCCGGGCGCCCGGTTGCGCGCTTTATCCCCGGCCGGTAACGTCCGCGCGGCAAAGAGGGGCTTCATCATGGACATGACCGGGGAGCGGCGGATCGAGGCGCCGCGGGAACGTGTGTGGGCGGCGCTGAACGACCCCGATATCCTGAAGGCGGCGATCCCGGGCTGCGAAAGCCTGGAGAAGCTCTCCGACACCGAGCTGAAGGCCGCGGCGGGGATCCGCATCGGCCCGATTTCGGCGAAATTCGCCGGCAAGGTGCAGCTCTCCGACCTCGATCCGCCGCGGGGCTACACCATCAGCGGCGAGGGCCAGGGTGGCGTCGCCGGCTTCGCCAAGGGCGGGGCCAAGGTCGCGCTCGATGCCGATGGCGCGGCGACGGTGCTGCGCTACACGGTCAACGCTCAGGTCGGCGGCAAGATCGCCCAGCTCGGCTCCCGGCTGATCGACGCCACGGCCAAATCCATGGCCGACCAGTTCTTCGATCGCTTCGCCGCCCAGCTCGGCCCGGCCGAGGCCGGCGTGCCGGCGGCCGCGGCGCCGGGCGGCGTCTCGCTCATTCCGCTCGAGCCGCTCGGCCTGCCCATCATCGGCTGGATCGGCATCGTTCTGTTCCTGGCCATCCTCGTGCTGATTTTCGGAAGCCTGATCTAGTGTCCGCGCCGTCCTCCGTCGCCGAGACGCTGCTTCTGCTCGAACGCGGCGGCTATGTCGCCGACCGCGAGCTGGCCACCGCGGTGCATCTGGCGCTGGCAATGGGCCGCCCGCTGTTCCTGGAGGGCGAGCCGGGAACCGGCAAGACCGAGATCGCCAAGGTGCTCGCCGGGGGGCTCGGGCGGCGGCTGGTGCGGCTGCAATGCTATGACGGGCTCGATCTCTCGGCCGCCGCCTACGAGTGGGACCATGCCCGCCAGCTGATGGCGATCCGGCTCGCCGAGGCCGCCGGCGACGCCGACCGCGATCTGCTCGGGCGCAACATCTATGCCCGCGAATTCCTCCTCGAACGGCCGCTGCTCGCCGCGATCGACCCGAATCTGCCCCCGGCGGTGCTGCTGATCGATGAGCTCGACCGGGCCGACGAGCCGTTCGAGGCGTTCCTGCTGGAGCTGCTGGCCGATTTTCAGATCACCGTGCCGGAATACGGCACCATCCGCGCCACCACGCCGCCGCCGGTGGTGATCACCTCGAACCGCACGCGCGAGGTCCACGACGCTATCCGCCGCCGCTGCCTCTATCACTGGGTCGATTATCCCTCGGCCGAGCGGGAGCGGGCGATCCTGGCGCGCAAGGCGCCGCGCGTCCCGGCGCTGCTCGCCGCGCAGGTGGTCGCGTTCGCGCAGAAATTGCGGTCCTCGGACCTGTTCAAACTGCCCGGCGTCGCGGAGACGATCGACTGGGCCAACGCGCTGGCGCATCTCGACCAGGTCGAGCTGACCCCGGCCGTGGTCGAGGAGACGCTCGGTGTATTGCTGAAATATCAAGATGATATCGCCCAGTTGCGGGGCGCCGAGCTGGGCCGGCTGGTGGCCGAGGCGCGCGAGGCGGCGCCGGCACCGTGACCTCCCCTGTGATGCGGGCGGGGCAATGAGCAGCGGCGGGCAGCTCGCGGCGAACGTGATGCAGTTCGCCCGCCTGTTGCGCCGGGCCGGTCTGCCGGTCGGCCCGGCCGAGACGCTGGCAGCGGTCGAAGCGCTGAGCCGGCTCGATGTCGGCAACCGGGGCGAAGTGCGCGCCGGGCTGCGTGCGGTGATGGTACATCGCCACGAGCAGGCCGAGATTTTCGACCAGGCCTTCGCCCTGTTCTGGCGCAGCCCGGACGCCGCGCGCCAGGCCGCGGCGCTGGCGCTGCTCGCCGCCAGCGCGGTGCCGGAGAAACCCAGGCCGCCGCCGGCCGCGCGCCGCGTCGCCGAAGCCTTCGCGCCCGCGCGTGCCCGCCCGCCGGAGCAGGAGCGCCCGCCCGAGACGCTGGAGGTGGCGCTGACGGCCTCGGAGCGCGAGCGGCTGCAGGGCATGGATTTCGAGGCCATGGGCGCCGAGGAGATCGCCGCCGCCAAGGCCGAGATCCGCCGCCTGGTGCTGCCGCTCGACGCGCGGCGCACGCGCCGCACCCGTCCGGACCCGCGCGGCGCGCTGGCGGATCTGCGCGCGACCCTGCGCGCCAGCCTGCGCCAGGGCGGGGAGATTCTGGAAATCGCCCGCCGAAGCCGCGTCGAGCGCCCGCCGCCGCTCGTCATTCTCTGCGACATTTCCGGATCGATGCAGCGTTATGCGCAGATTTTGCTGCATTTCCTGCACGCGGTGGCCAACGAGCGCGAGCGTGTCAGCGTTTTCCTGTTCGGCACCAGGCTGACCAACATCACGCGCCAGCTGCGCCATCGCGACGCCGAGGTGGCGTTCCAGATGGTCGCGCACATCGTGCCGGACTGGTCCGGCGGCACGCGGATCGGGGAGTCGCTGGCGCGCTTCAACCGCGCCTGGTCGCGGCGTGTGCTCGGCCAGGGTGCGGTGGTGCTGCTGATGACCGACGGGCTCGACCGCGAGGGCGCGCGTGGGCTGGCCGAGAACATGGACCGGCTGCACCGCTCCTCCCGCCGCCTGATCTGGCTCAATCCGCTGTTGCGCTGGGACGGGTTCGAGCCAAAATCCCAGGGCGTCCGGGCGATGCTGCCGCATGTCGACGAGTTCCGCCCGGTGCATAATCTGGCCAGTCTGCGCGCGCTGGTGAGCCTGCTGTCCCGGCCGGCGCCGGCGCGGGGCGCGGGGCCGATCTGGAGGGATGCCGCATGAGCGAGACCGCACACGCTTTCGCCGAGGCCGAGGACGTTCTGAGCCAGGCCGCGGCCTGGCGCGCCGCCGGGGAGAAGGTGGCCCTCGCCACGGTCACCGAGACCTGGGGCTCCTCGCCGCGTCCGGCCGGCAGCCGGCTCGCGGTGACCGCGTCCGGGCACATGGCGGGCTCCGTCAGTGGCGGCTGCATCGAGGGCGCGGTGGCCGAGGCGGCGATGGAGACGCTGCGCACCGGGGTGCCGAAGCTGCTCGATTTCGGCGTCACCCATGAGCGCGCCTGGGAGGTCGGGCTCGCCTGCGGCGGCAAGGTGAAAGTGTTCGTCGAGGCGCTGGCGTGACGCCCGAAACGCTGGCCGCCCTGCAGCGCGCGCGGGCGGAAAAGCGCCCGATGGTGCTGGCGACGCGCCTCGCCGACGGGGCGCAGCGCCTGCTCCCGGACCCCGCGGCGCCCGCGGCGCTGGCCGAGGCGGCGGCGGCGGCGCTCGCCGCGGATGAGAGCCGCACGGTGGAGATCGACGGCACCGCCTGGTTCCTCCACGCCCATAACCCGCCGCTGCGCCTGGTCGTCGTCGGCGCCGTCCATATCGCCCAGGCGCTGGTGCCGATGGCCGCGGCGATGGGGCTCGGCGTCATCGTCGTCGATCCGCGCCGCGCCTTCGCCAGCGAGGCGCGCTTCCCCAATGTCGTGATCAGCCACGACTGGCCGGACGAGGCGCTCGACGCGCTGGCGCCGGACGTGCGGACGGCGGTGGTGACGCTGACGCACGACCCCAAGCTCGACGATCCGGCGCTCGACCGGGCGCTGAAGTCGCCCGCGTTCTATATCGGCGCGCTCGGCTCGAAAAAGACTCATGCGGCGCGGCTGAAGCGCCTGCGCGCACTCGGCCATGACGATGCGGCGATGGCGCGCATCCGCGGCCCCGTCGGGCTGGCGATCGAGGCGGTGACGGCGCCGGAGATCGCCCTGTCCATTCTCGCTGAGATCGTCGCCGTGCGCCGCGGTGCCGCGCTGGCCCAGAAGCTGGCGGCGTGATCTTCGGCCCGACCGACCTGGCCGAGGCGGCGGGGGCGATCCTCGCCCACACCCATCGGCTCGGCGGGCGCGTGCTGCGCAAGGGCCAGGTGCTGGACGCCGACGCCATCGCCGCGCTGCGCGATGCGGGCCATCGCAGTGTCATCGCCGCGCGTCTCGAGCCGGGCGATACCGGGGAGAACGAGGCCGCCGATCGGCTCGCGGCCGCGCTCGAGGCGCCGCTGCTGCGCCGCGGACGGGCCGGCACGGGGCGGGTGAATTTCGCCGCCGAATGCGCCGGGCTGGTCGTCGTCGATCGCGCCCGCGTCGATGCGATCAACGCCGTCGACGAATCGGTGACCTTCGGCACCGTGCCGGACGCGACGCCGGTGGCGCCGCGCGAGATGGTGGCGACGGTCAAGATCATTCCCTTCGCCGTGCCCGGCGCGCTGCTGGAACGGGCGGAGGCGGTCGCGCGGGCGGGCGGGCCGGTGCTGCGCCTGCATCCCTTCCGCCCGCTGCGGGCCGGGCTCGTGCTCACCGAGTTGCCCGGCCTGAAGGCGAGCCTGGCCGAGAACACCATCGCCGCGACCCAGGCCCGCGTCGGCGGCTTCGGCGGGACCCTGCTGGAACCGCTGCGCGCGGCCCATGAGACCGGCGCCATCGCCGCCGCGCTCGGCCGGCTGCTCGATGCCGGGGCGGAGCTGCTGATGGTCGCCGGCGCCTCGGCGGTGGTCGACCGGCGCGATGTCGGCCCGGCGGCGATCGTCGCGCGCGGCGGCGAGATCCGCCATTTCGGCATGCCCGTCGATCCCGGCAACCTGATCTGCGTCGGGCGGATCGGCCCGGTGCCGGCGCTGGTCCTGCCCGGCTGTGCCGGCAGCCCGAAGCCGAACGGCATCGACTTCGTGCTGCAGCGGATTTTCGCCGGCCTCGATGCCGGCCCGGCCGAGATCGCGCGCATGGGCGTGGGCGGCCTGCTCAAGGACATCGCGGCCCGGCCGATGCCGCGCGCCCGGGCCGCCCAGGCGGAGGGCGCGCCCGCGCCGCGGCGCAAGGCGATCGCCGCGGTGGTGCTGGCGGCGGGCCGGTCGAGCCGCATGGCGCCCTACAACAAGCTGCTGCTGCCCGACCGGAACGGCAAGCCGATGATCGCGCGCGTGGTGGACAATATCCTGTCCTCGTCCGCCCGCCCGGTGCTGGTGGTGACGGGGCACCAGTCCGACGGCGTCCGCACCGCGCTCGCCGGCCGCCCGGTGCGCTTCGTGACCGCGGCGGACTTCGCCGACGGGCTTTCCGCCAGCCTGCGCGCCGGCATCGCGGCACTCGGCGCGAACGAGGTGGACGGTGCGGTGGTCTGCCTCGGCGACATGCCGCTGGTGACGGCGCGGGTGCTCGACCGGCTGATCGAAAGCCACGACGCCGACGAGGGCCGGCTGATCGTGCTGCCCACCCATCACGGCAAGCCAGGCAACCCGATCCTGTGGGACCGGCGCTATTTTACCGAGATGACGGCGCTGACCGGCGATGTCGGCGCCCGCTTCCTGCTCGCCCGCCACGCCGAGGCCGTGGCCGAGGTCGAACTCGACACCGACGCGGTGCTGCGCGATTTCGACACGGTGGAAAGCCTCGGCGACCTGCCCGAGCGGATGCGGCCGCGTCTGGACGAGGAGCGGGACCGGTAGGCGGCCGGCCCTCAGGCCGGAGGGGCGGCGCCGGCGCGTTCGGCGACGATGAGCATGTTCGCCGGCGCCATGGTGGCGGCGCAGCGTGTGACGGTGGCGGTCCAGCCGGCGGCGGCGAGGGCGCCGGTGAGGCGGAGAATCGGCAGCGGGTTGATGCGGGCGCGCGAGCCGGGCCAGAGATGGCGGAGCGCGGTCTCGCCCAGCCGGGTCAGGCCCCCGCGCAGCCCGGCGGCGGCATCCATGCTGCGGATCACGATACGCCGGCGCGCCGCCACCGCCGCGGCGTCCAGCAGGGCCATCTGCGCCGCCGTCTCGAACTGATAGAGCACGTCGATCAGCAGCACCGTGTCGGCCGGCGGAAGCGCCGGCATCGTCGCCAGGTCGGCCAGCGTCGCGACGAAGCCGAGCGGCGCGGCGCGCAGGGCCTCGGAAAGCCAGGCCCGGTTGCGCTCGATGCCATGCACGCGCCGCGCCGCGCCGGCGAGCAGCAGCAGCACGGCCGTCTGGCCTCGGCCGCAGCCCAGATCCAGGACCTCGCCGAAGCCCTGCGGCCCGGCCAGCGCCAGCAGCGCGGCGTGCACCGGATCCAGGCGCAGCTTGTGGCGCACATAGCCGCGCGCGAACGGGCGCGCGCCGGCGTAGCGCGCCGCCACGCGGGCGCGGAGCTCAGGATCCGGCAGCGAGCAGGCCCCCGGGCGCGCGCCGCAGTTGCCCGTCCGGGTGCAGGCGCAGGCCGAGACGGTTGAGCCCGCTCAGCATCCGGTACGCCGCCTTGAAGGCGAACTCCGGTCCGCGGGTGGCGAGCGGTCGCTCGAAATCGCCGGCGAGCAGCGAGATCAGCCCGTCGCGCATGCCGAAGCGGTTGTTGGCGGAGAGGAACATGTCGCGCAGCACGGGGTCGTTGATGCGGGTGATGAGCCAGCTCAGCGCCGCCATGCCGCGGCGCAGCCGCCGCTCGGTCCGCCGCGCCAGCGCCCGCCCGGCGCGCGGGTCGGCGAGCCAGGTCTCCGCCACCGCCGCGCCCATCTCGCCGGCCATCATCGCGAACAGCACGCCGGAGGAGAAGATCGGGTCGAGGAAGGCGAAGGCGTCGCCGATCATCATGTAGCCCTCGCCCCAGCTGGTGCGCGCGGCATAGGAGTAGTTGCCGGTGGCGGTCACCGCCGAGATGCGCTCGGCGGCCCGCATCCGCGCACGGACGCTGGGGCTGGCTTCGATCTGCGCCGCCAGGAACGCCGCCATGCTGCTCTCGCGGCCCTTGAACAGGGTCGGGTGGGCGACGAAGCCGACACTCATCACGCCGTCGGGCAGGGGGATCATCCAGAACCAGCCGTCGCGGGCGAGATGGATGCTGATGCAGCCTTCGCGCTCACCGGTGCGGAACTCGGCGCCGCGGTAATGGGCGTAGACGGCGGCCGAGGCGTGGCGCGCGGCCGGTTCGCGCAGGCCGAGCCGCCCGGCCAGGAACGTGTCGCGGCCCGATGCGTCGAGCACGAAGCGGGGTGCGAAGGCGAGGCGCTCGGCCCCGGCGGCGACGGCGTGGACCAGGGCGCGCCCACCGGGCGGCGCCGGGCGCAGCGACACGGCGCGGCACTGCTGCAGCGTCCGCGCCCCGCGCGCCGCCGCGTTGGCGAACAGCACCTGATCGAACGCGGCGCGTGGCACCTGGAAGGCGAAGCGGTCGCGCGCATCGCGCGCCAGGCTGAAGGGGAAGGCCACCGCCGCGCCGTGCTCGTCGGAGACGAATTCCGCCGCCGGCTTCAGCACCCCGATCGCGGCCACCTGCTCCAGCACGCCGAGCCGCTCGAACAGGGCGACGTTGCGCGGCAGCAGCGATTCGCCGATATGGAAGCGAGGATGGCGATCCTTCTCGAGCAGCAGAACCTGCGTGCCGCGCCCGGCGAGCAGCGCCGCTGCGGTGGCGCCGGCCGGGCCGCCGCCGATGATGAGCACGTCCACCGGTTCGGCGCTGTCTTCCCCGGGCCCGGGCCGCTCCATCCAGGCTTTCTCCTTCCCGCCTTGTCCGGCTCTGCCGCCACGACAGGATAGGCACGACGCGCCATGCTCGCCAAGGAGAACGGGCCGATCATCATCATTCCCGCCTACGAGGAGGCCGCCAGCATCGGCGCCATCGTCGCCGCCTGCCGCGCCCTGCCGCAGGCGCCGGACGTGATCGTCGTCGATGACGGTTCGACCGACGCGACGGCGCGCCTCGCGGCGGAGGCGGGGGCCATCGTCATTCGCCACCAGGCGAATCGCGGCAAGGGGGCCAGTCTGGCCGACGGTTTCGCCGCCGCGCTCGAACGGGGCGCGGAGCGCGTGGCCAGCATCGACGGCGACGGCCAGCACCGCGTCGCGGATCTGCCGGCGCTGCTCGCCGTGGCGGCGGCATTTCCCGATCGCATCGTCATCGGCTCGCGCCGCCACGCGCGCGCGCTGATGCCGCCGGCGCGCTACCGCGCCAACCGGGTGGCCGATTTCTGGGTCTCCTGGGCCTCGACCTGGCGCATCGAGGACAGCCAGAGCGGCCTGCGCGTCTATCCCGCCGCCGTGCTGCGCGATCTCGGCTGCGGCCGGCGCTTCGCCCAGGGCTTCGGCTTCGAGAGCGAGATCCTCATCGCCGCCGGCCGGCGCGGCGTGCGCACCATCGCGGTCGACATCGCCGTGCGCTACGGCCCCGGCCTCGCGCGCGCCAGCCATTTCCGCCCGGTGCTCGACATCACCCGCATCGTGCTGATGGTCGCGGGCCATCTGCTGCGCCGGGGCATGGACCCGCGCGGCCTGCTGCGCTCGCTGCGCATGCCGCCCCAGACCGTGCAGGCCGCCGTCACGGACGCCGACGTTCCGCCGCCCGCAGTCCGTCCAGCGACTCCGGGTTGACCAGCGAGGACAGATCGCCCGCGTTCTCGCCGGTGAGCGCGGCGCGGATGGTCCGGCGCATCACCTTCATCGAGCGTGTCTTGGGCAGATCGGCGACGAAGACGATCTGGCGCGGGCGGAAGGAGCGGCCCATGCCGCGCTCCACCGAGGCCGCCAGCCGCGCCGCCAGCGCGGCGTCGCCGGGGCCGTCGCGCGGCACCGCGGCGACGGTGAGCGCCGAGCCCTGAACCGGGTCCGGCAGGCCGATCACCGCGACCTCGGCCAGCTCGCCGCTGGCCATCAACAGGGCCTCGATCTCCGCCGGGCCGACGCGCTTGCCGGAGATTTTCAGCGTGTCGTCCGAGCGGCCATGCAGGAACCAGAATCCGTCCGCGTCGCGCGAGGCGAGGTCGCCCTGCACCCACATGCCGGGGATGGCGCGCCAATAGCTCTCCAGATAGCGCGCGCGGTCCTGCCACAGCCCGCGCGTGGTGCCGATGCAGGGCGCGCGCATCACCAGCTCGCCGATCACGCCCGGCGGCACCGGCCTGCCGGCCTCATCGACGATGTCCGCGCCCGTGCCCGGGATGCCGCCATTGAAGCTCGCCGGCTTCTGCGCGAACAGGATGTTGCTGGAGACGATGCCGCTCATCTCGGTGCCGCCGGAGAAATTGATCAGCGGCCCGCGCTGGCCGAGCACCGAGCGGAACACCCAGAGCCATGTCGGCTCGTCCCACGGCTCGCCCGAGGAGAGCGCGATGCGCAGCGACGACAGATCATGGCGTGTCCGCTCCGCCTCGGCGGTGCGGCGCAGCGTGCGCGCCAGCGTCGGGCCGATGCCAAGGGCGGAGACCCGGTGCTGCTCGACCATGCGCCAGATGCGCCCCGGCTCCGGACGGTCCGGCGCGCCCTCCGCCAGCACCAGGCAGGCGCCGGCGAGCAGCCCGCCGATGATCTGGATCGGACCGATGAACCAGCCGAAATCGGACATCCACAGCAGCCGGTCCTCCGCCTTGAGGTCGAAGCAGAACCGCGCATCCTGGGCCAGCTTCACCATCAGGCCGAGATGCGTGTGCACGGTGCCCTTGGGCAGGCCCGTCGTCCCGGAGGTGTAGACGATGAGCAGCGGCTGCTCGGCCGGCAGGTCCAGGGCCGGGACGTGCGCGGGGCGGCCGGAAGTGAGCGCGTGCCACCAGACATCGCGCGGCGCGGTCATCGCCACCTTCATGCCGGTGTTGGCCAGCACGATGACGTGGCGCAGGGATGCGACCTGCGGGGCGGCCTCGTCGATGACGGCTTTGAGCGGGGCCTCGACGCCGCGCCGGCGCGTCGCGTCCGCCGTGAGCACCGCGACGGCGCCGCCGAGGCTGAGGCGCTGCGCCACCGCATCGGCGCCGAAGCCGGAGAAGAGCGGCAGGCCGATGGCGCCGATGCGCGCGCAGGCGAGCAGGGCGGCGACCACCTCGGGCACCATCGGCAGATGCAGGCCGACGACATCGCCCTGCCCGATGCCGAGCGCGGTGAGCCCGGCGGCGAGCCGGCTGGTCTCGGCGGCCAGCTCGCCATAGGACCAGCGCCGCACGCGCCCATCCTCGCTCTCGCCGATCACCGCCGGGCGGGCGAGGCCGATGGGCGATTTCGCGTCGAGCGCATTGGCGGCGAGGTTGGTGGTGGCGCCCGCGCACCAGCGCGGGAATTCGATGCCGTCGGCGAGATCGAGCACGCGCGTGCAGGGCGCGGTGAAGCGGATGCCGAGCCAGCCGATCAGCGTCGTCCAGAACCATTCCGGCTCGGCAGCGGCGCGCGCCTCCAGCGCCGCATAGTCGGCGACGCGAGCGGCGCGGATGAACGCGGTCCAGTTGGCCTGCGCCCGCACCGCATCACTCGGCCGCCAGACGATCGCGCTCGCATCCATGCCCCGGCTCCTCCCGGCGGCCGGATCAGCTCATCCAGTTGCCGCCATCGACGTTGTAGGTCTGGGCGACAATGTATTCCGCATCGGCGCTGGCGAGAAACACCGCCATGCCGGTGAGGTCCTCCGGCGTGCCCATGCGCCCATAGGGCACTGCGCGCCCGACCTGGCGCTTCTTCTCGCCGAGCGGCAGATGCTCGTATTTCGCGAACAGTGCGTCCACCGCGTCCCACATCGGCGTATCGACCACGCCCGGGGCGATGGCGTTGACGTTGATGCGGTGGCGGATGAGGTCGAGCCCGGCGCTCTGGGTGAGGCTGATCACCGCCGCCTTGGAGGCGCAATAGACACCGACCAGCGCCTCGCCGCGCCGCCCGGCCTGGGAGGCGAAGTTGATGATCCGCCCGCCGCGCCCCTGCGCCACCATCTGCCGCGCCACCGCCTGCAGGGTGAAGAGCAGCCCCTCGACATTGACGGCGAAGATGCGGCGATAGCTCTCGCGCGTGATCTCGAGGATCGGCGCGAGATCGAACAGGGCGGCATTGTTCACCAGGATGTCGATGCCGCCGGCCTCGGCGACGATGGCCGCGACCATGGCGTCGATCTCGTCCTGGCGGGTGACGTCGACGCCGATGCCGAAGGCGCCGTGGCCGATCGCGGCGGCGGTGGATTTCGCCTCCTCGGCGAGACGGTCGGCGACCGCGACGCGCGCGCCCTCGGCGGCGTAGCGCTCGGCGATGGCGCGGCCGATGCCGCGCGCGCCGCCGGTGACGACGGCGATCTTGCCTGTGAGTTTCATCGCTGCCTCACCAGCACGTGTAGCCGCCGTCGGCGAGCACGATGCTGCCGGTGAGAAGGGAGGCGGCGTCGGAGGCGAGGAACAGAACGACGGCGGCGATCTCCTCCGGCTCGCCGACCCGGCCCATCGGGGTCATGTCCAGCCAGACCTTCGCCATCTCCGCATTCTCCATGCCGAACCGGGTGAGAGGGGTCGCGATGTAGGTCGGCGCGACGGCGTTGACGCGCACGCCGCGCGCGCCCCATTCGGCGGCCAGCGATTTCGTCAGGTGGTGCACCGCGGCCTTCGAGGCGTTGTAGAAGGATTGCGGCTGCGGCTTGTTGACGATGAAGCCGGACATGGAGCCGATATTGACGATGCTGCCGGCGCCGCGCGCCAGCATCCGCCGGCCGAAGCTGCGGCAGCAATAGAACACGCCGTCGATGTTGACGCTCATGTGGAAGCGCCAATGCTCGTCGGTCGTGTCCTCCGCGCGGACATCGCTGATGGCGACGCCGGCATTGTTGACCAGGATGGAAGCGCCGCCATGCTCGCTCTCGATGCGCGCGGCCAGCGCCTCGACGGCGGCGGAATCGGTGACATCGAGGACGTGGCCGGACGCATCGATGCCGAGGCCCTGGAGCTGCGTCACGGCGCCCCCGACCCGGTCGGCAAGCTTCTCGGCGATGACGACGCGCGCCCCGGCCTCGCCCAGCGCCTGGGCCGAGGCGAAGCCGATGCCCTGGCCGCCGCCGGTGACGACGGCGACGCGGCCGGAGAGGTCGAATTTGCTGAGATATGTACCCATCGGGTCAGACTCCTGATGCTACTTCACCGCTCCGAAGGTGAGCCCGCGCACGAGCTGGCGCTGGCTCGCCCAGCCGAGCACGAGGATCGGCGCGATCGCCATGGTCGAGGCGGCGGAGAGCTTGGCCCAGAACAGACCCTCGGGGGCGGAGAACGAGGCGATGAAGGCGGTGAGCGGCGCGGCGTCGTGGGCGGAGAGATTGAGGCTCCAGAAAGCCTCGTTCCAGCACAGGATGATCGAAAGCAGCGCCGTCGAGGCGATGCCGGGTGTGACCAGCGGCAGCAGCACGACCGTGATCACCTGCAGTACCGAGGCGCCGTCGATGCGGCTCGCCTCGATGATGTCCTTCGGCGTCTCCTTGAAGAAGGTGAACAGCATCCAGACCACGATGGGCAGGTTGCTGAGCGCGAACATGATGATCAGACCGGTGCGCGTGTCGAGCAGCGCGGTCTCGCGCGCGATGAGATAGATCGGCACCAGCACGCCGACCGGGGGCAGCATCTTGGTCGAGAGCATCCACAGCAGCGTGCCGCGCGTGCGTTTCGTCGGGTAGAGCGCCATGGCGAAGGCGGCGGGAATCGCCAGCGCCAGGGCGGCGAGCGTGGCGCCGAGGGAGATGACGACGCTGTTGAGCGCGAAGCCGAGATAGTCGGCGCGGGCGAAGACCTCGCGGTAGTTCTCCAGCGTCGGCGTGAACACGAACAGTGGCGGGGTCGCGATCGCCTCGACTTCGGTCTTGAAGGACGCCGCGAACATCCAGGCGATGGGGAAGAACATCGCCAGCGCGGCGATCCAGGCGAGTGCGCCGGCGACGCGGTGGGATTTGGAGTGGCGCGTCATCGCCGCTTCCCCGGGTTTGCCACGCTAGACATCCAGCCGCCGTGCCACCGAGCGCAGCAGGAAGGCGGCCATGATGTTGGCGAGGATGATGGCGATGACGCCGGCGGCGGAGGCGCCGCCGACATTGAAGGCGAGCAGGGCGCGCTGATAGATGAGAAAGGCGAGATTGGTGGTGGCCACACCCGGACCGCCGGAGGTTGTGACGTAGATCTCGGCGAAGACGGAGAGCAGGAAGATCGTCTCCATCATCACGACGACGCTGATGGCGCGGCCCATGTGCGGGATCTGGATGTGGAAGAACACCGCCAACGGCCCGGCACCGTCGATCGAGGCGGCCTCCAGCGTCTCCTCGTCCAGCGATTGCAGCGCGGTCAGCAGGATGAGGAACGCAAAGGGCAGCCATTGCCAGGCGACGATGATCACCACCGCGGTGAGCGGGATCGCGCCGAAGAAGTCGATCACCGGCAGGCCGAGACTGCGGCAGATCCAGGCGAACAGACCGTTCACCGGATGCATCAGCAGATTCTTCCAGATCAACGCGCTCACGGTCGGCATGACGAAGAAGGGCGAGATCATCAGCACCCGCGCGATGCTGCGTCCGGAGAATCGGGTCTCGAACAGGGCGGCGAGCACGGTGCCGAGGCCGACGGTGATGGCGAGGACCGCGAGCACCAGTTCGACGCTGACCAGCAACGCCGAGTAGAGCGAGGAATCCTCGAGCAGGAAGCGGTAGTTGGCGAGGCCGGCGAAGCCGCCGATGGCCGGGTTGAGCAGGTTGTAGCGCTCGAAGGAGAACCACAGCGTCATCGCCAGCGGGACCAGCGAGAACACCAGGAGCAGCAGTACCGAGGGCCCGACCAGCGGCAGCGTCGCCACGCGGCCGCCGAGCCCTTTGCGCCGTGCCAATCCCGCCAGGATCGCTGTCTTTGCCTGCATGTCTGCCGCCGTGTCCGGCCCCGGCCAGGGGAGCACCGCCCCCCTGGCGCGGCGGCGCCCTACTGGATGTAGCCGGCCTGCTGCATGGTGCTCTTGGTCGCTGCCTGCGCCTTGGCCAAGGCGTCGTCGACGCTCATCTGCCCGGCGAGTGCGGCGGCGACGAACTGGCCGACCTGGGTGCCGATGCCCTGGAATTCGGGAATCGCCACGTACTGGATCCCGGTGTAGGGGACCGGGTTCTTCGTCGGGTGGTTGATGTCGGCGGAGAGGATCGCCGTCTTCACCGTCGCCGCGAAGGGTGCGGCCTTGATGTAATTGGGATTGTCGTAGGTCGACTGGCGCGTTCCCGGCGGCACGCCGGTCCAGCCGTTGGTCTCGCCGACCAGCTTCACATAGTCCTTCGAGGTGGCCCAGGCGAGAAAGCTCTTGGCCGCGTCGGCCTTCTTGGAGGAGGCCGGCACCGCCAGTGCCCAGGACCAGAACCAGCCGGTGCCGTGTTCGGTGACGCCATGCGGCGCCGCGGTGAAGCCGACCTTGTCGGCGACCTGGCTCTTGGTCTTGTCGAACACCATGCCGGCGGCGACGGTGGCGTCGATCCACATCGCGCAGTGGCCGGTGCTGAACAGCGCCAGATTCTCGTTGAAGCCGTTGCCGGTTACGCCCGGCGGGCCGTCGCGGTGGAGCAGGTTGACGTAGTAGTTGATCGCGGCTTTCCACGGCGCCGAGGTCAGCTCGGGGTTCCATTTCATGTCGAACCACTGGCCGCCGAAGCCGTTCACCAGCGTATCGACGAAGGCCATGTTCTCGCCCCAGCCGGCCTTGCCGCGCAGGCAGATGCCGTACTGCTCCTTGGATTTGTCGGTGAGCTTGTCGGCGAACTGTGCGATCTCGTCATAGGTCGGCTTGGCCGGCATCTTGAGCCCGGCGGCGTCGAACAGGTCCTTGCGGTAGAAGGTGAAGGAGCTCTCGGCATAGAACGGCACGGCGTAGAGCTTGCCGTTGGCCGAAAGCGCGTCCCGCACGCCCTTGAAGATGTCATTGTAGTCGTAGGACGCGGGAAATCCGTTGAGCGTCAGCAGCCAGCCCTGCTTGCCCCAGATCGGCGTTTCGTAGCTGCCGATGGTGAGGATGTCGAACTGCCCGCCCTTGGTGGCGATGTCCGTGGTGACGCGCTGGCGGAGCACGTTCTCCTCCAGCACCACCCAGTTGATGGTGTTCCCGGTCTGCTGCTCCCACTTCGAGGACAGCTTCTGCATGGTGATCATGTCGCCATTATTGACCGTGGCGATGGTGATGGTCGCCGCCGACGCGACGCCCGCGGCGGCGGCGAGCAGCGTGGAACAGGCGAGCAGGTGGGGGATGCGCATGCGGTTGTTTCCTCTCCCGGATAGGGTCTTGGCGCCGTTCGTCCGAAGCGGCCGAGGCCTGAGCGTGTGCCCGGTCGGCGGGCAGATGATCAGATCAGCGCGACCCTTGTCAAGCTGCGGTTGTGGTGTCGAGAATGGCGGCGGCTGTGGGCTCGTCGGTGATGATGCCGTTCAGCAGTCCGCCCACGAGCGCGCCGCGCAGGGCGGCGACCTTCGCCGCGCCGGCGCCGATGCCGACGCGGATCTGGTCCGCCGCCGGGCGTGGCGTCAGCCCGGTGGCGCGCGCGTTGGCGGCGCCCTCGAGCAGCCGGCCGCCGGCGTCGAAGGAATGGCCGGCGATCTCGCCCACCGCGCCGGCGCGCAGCAGCTCCGTCAGCTCGCCGTCGCCGATGCAGCCGGCGGCATGCAGCGGCGATTGCCAGCCGATGTGCCCGACGCCGACGAGCAGCACCGCGGCCTCCGCCATCAAGGCCTGCAGGGTCGCGAACGCGCGCTGCGATTGCAGCAGGCGGCGCTCCTCGATGGTGGCCGCCACCACCGGAAGGGGCATCGGGTAGCACTGCGCGCCGATGCGCTCCGCGATGCGCATGACCGGCTCGGTGGCGATCGCGCGGCCGTCGGCAGTGATGATGCCGCAGAGCGAGAACAGCTTGTGCTGGGGCGCATGCATCGGGCGCAGCTCGGCGGCGGTCGCGCGCAGCGTGCTGCCGGTCGAGACGCCGAGCACCAGCGGTGCTTTCTGCGCGAACCAGCGCTCCAGCCAGCGCGCCCCGGCGACCGCGAGGCCGGCGAGCGCCGCGTCCGAGCCGTCTGCGGGGACCACCTCGCAGCTGCGCAGCCCGTAGCGTTCGGTCAGTCGGGCCCCGAGCGCCATGCTCGTCCCGATCGGGTGGTCGAAGCGGAACTTGATCAGCTTCTCCTCGACGGCGAGCGAAACCAGGCGCTGCACCGCCTGGCGGGAGAGATGCATCAGGGCCGAAATCTCGTCCTGCGTCCGCCCGCCGATATAATAGAGCCACGCGGCCCGCGCCGCCTGCTCCAGCCGCGCCGCTCCGCTCGCCCGCTCGCCCGTGTCCGACATCCGTTCCGGCCGCTTTCCTCTGCGCCCCTATAATGCTCAGAGGCCGGGCATTTGACCATACGGACTCCGGTCGCCGCGCGCCGGGTCAGCCGCGGCGGCGTCGGCGCCCCCGCTTCAGGAGTGCCGCGCCTTCGCCGGCGGCACCGTGGGCTCGACGCCGCTCGCCCCGCCATGCGAGCCGGCCTTGACCGTCTCCAGACCTTCCCGTTGCGCCGGATTGGTCACCACGGCGACCCGCTCGCCGGAATAGGCGGCCGCAGGTGGGGCCGCGACGACCCGGTCCGTCGGCTTCAGCCCCGACAGGACCGTCACGTTCGCGCCCATGTCATTGCCGACCTTGACCTCGTGCAGCTGGATCCGATCGTTCGAATCGACGGTCGCGATCTGCAAGCCGTGCTGCTGGAAAATCAGCGCCGTCGTGGGGACGGTGAGCGCGGAGGGGTCTGGGGGAAGCTGGAAGTGGACCTCCGCATAGGTGCCGGGCATGAGTTCGCCGGTCGGATTCGGGGCCCAGAGTTCGACCAGCAGCGTCCGCGATTCGATGTTGATCGCCCGCGCCGTCGTCGCCACTCTGGCCGCGAAGTCCCGGTTCGGGAACTGCGGAATATGCAGCGACGCCTCCATCCCGTTGCGGATCGAGGCGGCATAGATCTGCGGAACCTTGACGAACACACGCATCATGTGGACGTCCGCGACGCGGAACATCTCGACCTGGTTGCCGATCCCGTTCGCCTTGACGAAGGCGCCGATATCGGTCTCGCGCGCGGTCACCACACCGTCGAACGGCGCCAGAAGCCGTTTGAAGTCCAGCAATGCCTTGAGCGAGTTCACGCGCGACTGCGCGGCCAGCCGGCGCGCGGTGGTCGCCTTGTAGCCATAGGTCTTCTCGTCCGAGTTCTGCTGTGAAACCGCCGTCGTCGCGACCAATCGCTCCCACCGCTTGGCGGTGATCTCGGCGAGTTTCTCGTCCGCCACAGCGACGTTGAAATCGGCCTGAGCCTGCTGGTAGTCCTGATCCAGCGTCGGCGTGTCGATCGTGGCCAGCAGATCCCCTGCCTTTACGGTGTCACCGTAGTCCTTGTACCATTTGACCACATAGCCGCTCACCTGCCCGTAGATGGGGGCCTCATACCAGGCATTGACATCACCTGGCACGACCAGCGGCTTGTTTGCGGCGGCCGGCGTCGGGGTGATCACACTCACGCTCGGGACGGCGGCTTCCGCGGCATTCGTTTTCAGCGCCGCGACGTTCGCCTGACGATTCTCGATGCCATGGATCGCCAGGCCGACGGCGCCCGCCCCCGCGAGCCCGAGCACGATCGGGGTGAGTACTCGGCGCTTGCGCGTTGCCGGCATGGCAGTCCTCCCGTGCGGTTGCGTTTCCGCTCGCTCCGTTGCGGCCAGCGGTGCGTGACCGCCGACGGTGCCCGTCATGGTATCTCCTGTTCGGAATTGGCGTGCCGGTGGACGATGCTGAACACCGCCGGGACGAACGTGAGGGTGGAAACGGTTGCCAGGAGCAGGCCGCCGATCACGGCACGCCCGAGCGGCGCATTCTGCGCATCGCTCAGGCCGCTGGCCATCGGTAACATGCCGATCATCATCGCACCCGCGGTCATCAGAACGGGCCGGAGCCGCGCATACCCCGCGTCGATCGCCGCCTCGGTCGCGCTCAGGCCCTGCGCCAGCCGCTCGCGGGCGAAGCTGACCACCAGGATGCTGTTCGCGCTGGCCACGCCCATGGTCATGATCGACCCCGTCAGGGCCGGCACGGAGAGCGGCGTTCCGGTGAGGAAGAGCATCCAGACGATGCCGGCGAAGGCGGCGGGGAGGGCGGTGATGATCACGAACGGGTCCAGCCAGGACTGGAAGTTCACGCAGATCATGAGATAGATCAGGACCAGCGATCCGATCAGCCCGAGGAACAGCTGCGAATAGGTCTCCGCCATCGTCTGGACCTGGCCGCGGACCACGATGCGCGAACCTGGCGGGCGGTCCTTCGCCGCATCGGCAAGAATCTGCTGAACGTCGTGATTGATGCCGCCGAGATCGCGCCCGGATTGGCCGGCGTAGATGTCGATGACTGGCTGCACGTTGTAGTGCGAGACCGCGGCAGCGGACGGCACGGTCTTGATGGTCGCGATGGCGCCGAGAATCTGCTGCGGGCGATATTCCCCCGCGCCGGACACGGCCCCGATGTGCTGCGGGCGAATTCCCGTGCTGGCGGGGTGGCCGGCAATCGCGCCGCCCTCCGATCCCGGGCCGGAGCCGTTGCCGGTGATCGGCAGATTGGCGAGGTCGCTCAGCGAGTCGATGCGGTACTGAGGCATCATCGCCTGCAATTCGTAGGAGATGCCGTTCTTCGGGTTGAGATAGAAGTTCGGTCGCACCTGGAAGCTGCCGGACAGCGTGTCCAGAACCGATGTCGCGACGTCGGCCTGGGTGATGCCGACCTCCTGCGCCAGCGAGCGATTTACGTTCACATAAAGCTCCGGGTAGTCGAACCGCTGCTGTATGCGGGCATCGACGACGCCCGGAACCTGCGCGATTTTCGCCAGCAGCTGGGACGCGTAGTTGAAGTTCCTCTGCTGGTCCGGCCCCACGACCTGCACGTCGATAGGCGCCGGGTTCCCGAAGTTCAGGATCTGCGTGCGGATATCCGCGGGCAGGAAGGCGAAGGTCACGCCCGGGAACATGGCCGGCAGGCGGCGGCGCAGGATGTCGCTGTAGAGCGCGGTCGGCTGATGGTCCTCGGCTTCCTGCACCCAGATGTCGGCGTCCTCGGGACCGATCGTCCCGGTGTTGTTGTAGGCCATGTCGACGGGGCTGTAGGGAAGGTCGATGTTGTCGACGATGTTCGTGATCTCGTTCGCGGGAATGACGGTGCGGATGAACTTCTCGATCTGATCGCAGAGGCGCGCCGTCTCCTCGATCCGCATCCCGGTCGGCGCGCGGACGTGCAGCGCGATCGCGCCGCCATCGACCTGCGGGAAGAAATTATTGCCGAGCCAGGGCCCGAGGAGACCGACGGAGGCGATGACGATTGCAAGGAAGCCCGCGATATACAGCACCGGGCGCTGAAGTATCCGGACCAGGACACCACGGAACCAGTCGCGGAATTTGAGGAAGCCCGACTCGAACCCGCGCTGGAACAGCTTGAGCGGATTACGGGTGGGCGGACGGGTGGGTGGGCCGTGACCCCCGCCATGAACCGCCATGGCATCGTGGCCGGAGAGCAGGAATTTCGCCATGAGCGGCACGATGGTGATCGAAAGCAGGAATGCCCCGATCATCGCGTAGATCACGGATTCGGCCAGCGGGACGAACAGGAACCCCGAAACGCCGCCGAGCTGGAACATCGGCACGAAGACGATGCAGATGGCGAGGAGGGACACGAACGAAGGCAGCACGATCTGCGCGGCGCCCTCGAGGATCGCGCTCTCGATATCCTTGCCCATCTCGAGATGGGTGCTGATGTTCTCCAGCGTCACCGTGGCGTTGTCGACGAGCAGCCCGACGGCGAGCGCGAACCCGCCAAGGGTCATGACGTTGATCGTCTCACCCGTGAGTTGCAGGCCGATCAGGCCGACGAGGATGGAGAGCGGGATCGTCACGGTGATGATGGCGGTCAAGCGCCAGCTGCCCAGGAACATCAGCACCATGAGTCCCGTCAGCACGGCGGCGAGCGCGGCCTCGCGAACCACGCCGCTGACCGCGTCATGGACGAAGACGGATTGGTCACCGATGGCGTCGATCCGCAGGCTCTGCGGCAGCGCCTCCCGCAGCCGTGGCAGCAGCGCCTTTGCGCCGCTGATCACGTCGAGCGTCGAGACGGAGCCGACCTTGATGACCGGCAGCAACACCGCCGGGGAGCCGTTGATGTGGACGAGGTTGGTCTGGGGTGGAGCGCCGTCATGCACGTTGGCGATATCGTGCATGTAGATGACCGTGCCGTTCGACTTCTTCACCGGCATGGTATCGATGCTGTCGATGTCATCCGGGGCGGAGTTCAGCTTGATATGCCACTCGTACGGACCGATCTTCTGGGTGCCGGCCGGGATGATCAGGTTCTGGTTGGACAGCGCATTGACCACGTCCTGCGGCGAGACGTGGTTCGCCTGCATCGCCTGCAGGTTGAGGTCGGCTTGCACCGTGCGGTTGAGGCCGCCATAGGGGATCGGCACCTCGCTGCCGGCGATGCTGGCGAACTGGGGGCGAATGTAATTCATGGCGACGTCGAAGAGTTCGTACGGCGTCAGCCCCTGTCCGGACAGCGCCAGCTGGATGACGGGCACCGAGGACGCATTATAGGCGAGCACATAGGGCGGGGTCGTGCCCTCCGGCATGAAGCGCAGCACCGTCTGGGCCGCGCCCGTGACCTGGGCGACCGCCTTTGTGACGTTGGCGCCCGGCTGAAAGCTCAGCTTGATCACGCCGTAGCCGATGACGGATTGCGACTCGATGGCTTTCACATCGCTCGTCATCACCGTGACGATACGCTCAAAATAATAGACAATCCGGTTGGCCATCTCGTCCGGCAACAGGCCGTTGTAGAGCCAGACCGTCGCCACCACCGGGATGCGGATGTCCGGGAACATGTCGATCGGCATCTGCAGCGCGGAGCGGATGCCGAAGAGCAGTATCAGTGCCAGCATGACGATGATCGTCACCGGCTGACGAAGTGATACTTTAACCGCCCACATCGATCAGATCCACCGCTCGCTATGATCGGGTTTGAACCCGAGCAGACAAATATTCACCGCGCGCACGCATCGCCCCCCGCGCTCGCGCAAACCGTGCGTCCGTCTCGCCGTCTCATCGGCCGGTCATGCTGGCAATGACCCCTTTCATCGGGGTTAGTCGCCCCGTTCGGTCGGGCTTTTGCGCCTCCCCCATCGGAATGGTAGCGTATCTCTCGGGTTCCCGGGTCAGCGTTCGGGTCGCGCGGCAGTCGGTACGGGCATACAGGGGAGCGGTGAGGCGTTCAAGCGCCGGCTGGTTTGCGGGGCGCGACGTTAAAATTTCTTTATAGATGAGGACTCTGTGTCCAAAACAGACCCGGTTGTGCTCGAAGTCGCCGATGGCATTGGCCATGTCCGCTTCCGGCGTCCGGAGAAACTGCAGGCCTTCACATCTGCGATGTACTGCAAGGTTCAGGAAATCTGCCGGAACCTGCAGACATCGGGTGAAGTCCATGCCCTGGTATTCTCCGGGGCGACGGAAGTGGCATTTTCAGCCGGCACCGACCTGGCCGAGTACGCGGCGATCGAGACCCCCGAGCAAGGGCTCGCGCTCGACGCGCTCATGGACGCCGCGCTGGATGCCGTGGAACGGTGCCCCGTCCCGACGATTGCGGCGATCTCCGGCATCTGCAGCGGCGGCGGCATCGCCCTTGCGGCCGCCTGCGACCTGCGTGTGGCCGCGCCCAATGCGCGGTTCAGCATCCCGGTCGGCCGAACGCTGGGGCTCGGGCTGAGCCCGGGGAGCTACGAGAGACTGCATGCGCTCATCGGGGTCGCCCCTCTGCGGCACCTCCTGTTCACGGGCCAGCCGATCCCCGCCGCCCGCGCCTTGGAGATCGGTCTGGTCGACGAGCTGGTCAACGATCAATCGGCCTTGCCCGGCCGGGCGGACTATCTTGCCCGGCTCGCCATCAGTCAGGCGCCGCTGGCGATCCAGGCCACCAAGGACGCGCTGCTCTCGCTGCGCCCGGGGCTCGACCGGGAACGGGCCGGCGCGTGGGCACGGCGCGGCTTCGCCAGCGCCGACTTCCGCGAAGCCGTGGACGCGTTCCTGAACAAGCGGCAGACGAATTTCAGCGGACGCTAGTGTGATTATTCAGAAATTCCTATGCGAATTTCTGAATCTGAATCACACTAGATTCAATAGGTTAGTGGCCCGCTTACCGCAGAAATTCGGATGCGAATTTCTGGGGCGGGACACTGGCCGGGGCTACGCGCCGGGTCAGAGCAGCGGCACCACATCCTGCTTCAGCCGCCGGCGGAGGGCGCTCTGTGCCGCTTCGTCGGTGAGCTCGGCGCAGAGCAGGTCGAAGAAGGCCTCGCGCGAACCGGCCCGGGAGGCGGCGTTGCGCACCAGCAGGCGTGCGATCGGCCCGGCATGCACCGCGAGCGCGGCCCGCGCCGCCTCGAGCGCCGCGGCCGAGGGGGTGAAGCCGGAATGGCCGGCGAGGCTGGTGCCGGCCGCGGTCGCGCTCGCGTGCGTCGCCGCCGGGCTGCCTGCGCGTCGGGCGTGGGCAAAATCGCGCAGGAAGGCCGCGCGCGTGGTCTCGTCCGGCAGCTCGCGCGCCAGCGCCGCGCGCAGTGTCTCCAGCGTGCCGGCCTCACGCAGCGCGCGGGCGAGGATCACGCGCGCCATCGGGCCGAGATGACGCGTGAGGCTGCGCTCGACCTCTTCCAGCTGAGCCGGATCCCACCTGGTTTCATCCGGATGGCCGAGCTCCAGCTGGCTGACATGAAGCGGGGCCGCATCCGACCTGCGTTCGGCGGTCCCGGGCTCGGTGGTTCCAGACTCGGCGGTTTGGGGCTCGGCGGCCTCGGTGCGCGCCGGCAGCGGCGCCGGGGCGACGATGACGGTGGGTCCCTCCGCTGCGCCGGCCGCCCGCAGCGCCGCGGCGAAGGCGGCGGCGGAGGCGAAGCGCGCGCCCGGTGTCTTGGCGAGCGCGCGCTGCAGCACCGGCACCAGCCAGGCCGCGCCGGCCGCCGCGATCGGGCCCATCGCCGCCGGCTCCGGCCCGGTCAGGCGCAGGATGGCCTGTGTCAGCGAGCGCGCGGCAAAGGGGGCGCTGCCGGCGATGATCTCATAGAGCACCGCGCCGGCGGCGAAGAGATCGGCGCGGTGGTCCACGCCGATGCCGCCCACCTGTTCGGGCGCCATGTAGTTGGGCGTGCCCAGCAGGTCGCCGACCTGCGTCAGGCTGGTCTCGGACAGGCGCGCGATGCCGAAATCGGTGATCTTCGCGTCGCCGGCGGGGGTGAGCATGATATTCGCCGGCTTGATGTCGCGATGGACGATGCCTCGCGTATGGGCATAGTCGAGGCCGCCCAGCACCTGCAGCATCAGCGCGCGCGCATCGAGCCCGGCGCGCGCGGGTGGATCCTTCAGGATGGCCTGCAGCGTGCCGCCCTCGACGAACTCCATCACCAGGCAGGGCGCGGCGAGCTCGTCCAGCACATCATGCACGGCGACGATCGCGGGGTGGTTGCAGCGCCCCGCCGCCTGCGCCTCCTGGCGGAAGCGCTGGAGATATTCGGCCCGCAGCGGCGCGTCCAGATGATCGACGCGCACGGCCTTGATCGCCACCAGCCGGTCGATCACCGGGTCGTGCGCCTTGTAGACGACCCCCATGGCGCCGACGCCGAGCACGGCGAGCGGCCGGTAGCGGCCGATCGTGGAGGGCAGCGGCTCGCTGCTCATCGCCGCCTCCGGGAACGGGGGCCGCGCGTGGTCAGCGCTCCAGCAGGCGCATGGCGCTGTCCAGGCTGCGGCGCATGCGGTTGAAGGCGGCGGCGAGGATGGCGATCTCGTCGCTGCCCTTGCGCTCATACTCCTCGACGTTGGTCTCGCCGAGGCTGACCGCGTTGGCGATGCGCGCGAGCCGCACGGCCGGGCGGATCACGGTGAAGTGCAGCAGCACGTTGAGGATCACCAGCACGAGCACGAACATGCCGCCGAGCACTGCCATGAAGGCAATGAAGGCGGAGCGCGCGTCGGCCATCGCCACCGCCATCGGCACGGAAACCACCTGTGCGCCGACGATATCGTTGAGGTGCCAGCCGAAGCCGTTGGCGCTGCCGTAGGTCTGCACCATCGCCGCGGGCGCGCGGGCGGGTTCGCTGTGGCATTCGAGGCATTGCGCGTCGTGCACGGCGATCGGCCGGGCGAGACTGAGCGAGGGGCCGGTCGGCGTGTCGCGCTCGCCGACGATTTCGGTCTCGCCCGGGTGGTTGCGGAAATCGTTGATCAGGTCGGCTTCCCAGTCCGCCGGCCGGTCCGCCGGGTTGGTCGGGTTCAGCGTCGGCTCGCGGTAGCTGTAGTCGGCGAAGCTCTTCTGCACCGCCTTGAACGTGGTCTGCGCGGCGAAGGAGGGCACGGTGACGGCGAGGAACCGCCCGTTCAGCTGCGGTGGTGTCACCGGGGCGATCAGCTTGTCCGTGTAGCTGCGCACGGCATTGGCCGCGCTCATCATGATGCGGGCATTCTGCAGCACCTGCCCGCGCGCATCGGCGATGAACAATTCCTGGAGCAGGGCGCCGGCGGCGGCGAAGCCGACCAGAAAGGCGGCGACCACCGCCAGATTGAATTTCGCGCGCAATCTCATGGCAGCCGATGCCCCTTGTTGCGTTCGCTCGGCCGGCCGCGCGGATGCCAGCGGCCATCGGCCGGGGAGGACCGCGGCACCGATCGGTCGACAATAGCAACAACCGCCGACCGCGACAACGACGGCGCGGTTGCAGAGCGGGCCGGACCGGGCCACTCTCGCCCTCCGGCCGGCGCCCTCTGGCCGGCAGCTTGGCGAGGGGGGAATGGGCACAGAGTTCGATCGCCGCACCGAGGATCTCGGCAACATCGTCGAGCTCGGGCACGTCAACACCCGCGTGCCGGACCAGTATCCGGCGACGCTGTTCTACGTCACCGCCCTCGGCCTGACGCGCGACCCCTATCTGATGACCGGCATCACCAACATGTGGGTGAATGTCGGGCGCAGCCAGTTCCATCTGCCACGCGGCGCGGCGCAGGTGCTGGCCGGGCGCGTCGGGCTGGTGGTGCCGGACCGTGCGGCGCTGCTCGACCGTCTGGCCGCGGCGCGCGAGCCGCTCGCCGGCAGCGCCTTCGCCTTCCGCGAGGCGGAGCGGTTCGTCGAGGCCGTCTCGCCCTGGGGCAATGTCATCCGCCTGCACGCGCCCGGCCCGGACTTCGGCCGCGTGACGCTCGGCATGGCCTATGTCGAGCTCGACGTGGCGCCCGGCACGGCGGAGGCGATCGCGGTCTTCTACCGCGACATCCTGCACGCGCCGGCCGAGCCGGGGATGGATGCCGAGGGGCGCTTCGTCCGCGTGGTCGCGGGGATCGATCAGCACCTGGTCTATCGCGAGACGGAGCGGCCGATCCCGCCGTATGACGGGGCGCACGTGCAGATCACGCTGGTGGATTTCTCTGGCCCCCACCGCCGCCTCGCCGAGCGTGGCCTGATCACCGAGGAGAGCGACGCGCACCAGTACCGGTTCGAAACCCTGGTCGACCCGCGCGACGGCCGGGCCCTGGCGCGGTTCGAGCACGAGGTGCGGAGCCTGCGCCATCCGCTCTACGCGCGCCCGCTGATCAACCGCAATCCGTTCCAGAGCAACCGGCGCTTCGCCCCGGGCCACGAGGACTGGCCCTGGGCGATGGCGCCGGAAGCCTGAGGGGCGCCCGGTTCCCTCAGCTGCTGACGATGGCGCTGGCCGGCAGGCTGGAGAGGCCGAGCAGGGTGATCCGGGTGGCGTCGGGCAGCACCAGGGCGGTGCTGCCGGCGGCGCTGCCGGCGCTGGCGAGCACGCTCTGCGCCGCTCCGGCGCCGTAGCCCTGCAATGAGATCTGGTCGATCGCCGGGTTGAACCCCTCGATCACCGTCGAGCCGCCCGCCTGGCCGGCGACGAAGCCGAAGATCTCGGGCCCGCTGCCGGCGAAGATCAGCGACTGGCCGGCCGAGGCCTGGATATATTCGCTCGCGCCGCCGCCGAACAGGAGATCGTTGCCGGGGCCGGTGAAGATCGCCTCGGTGCCGGCCGTGCCGCCGGCGATCGTGGCGTTGCCGCCACCGGCGACCAATGTTTCGTTGCCGGTGCCACCGACCAGAATGTCGTGGGCCGCGGTGGCCGCCCCAGCCAGCGTCTCGTTGCCCGGCCCGCCGACCAGCACGTCGCCGCCGGCGGGGCCGGAAAAGAGCTGGTCGCCGCTGGCCCCGCCCTGCAGCGTGGCGGCGCCGGCCCCGGCCTGGAGCAGCGAGTTGCCGCCGCTGCCGCCGATGAAATAACCGCCGCCGGTGCCGCCGAAGACGGTCAGGCTGCCGTTCCCGCCATTGGCCGAGACGCTGCCGTCGGCGCCGAACACGGTGCTGGCGCCGGAGCCGCCGATGAAGGTGAGGGCGCCGGCGCCGCCCTGCACCAGATCGCCCACCGTGGCGGCGACGGAGGCGTCGCCGATGCCGGCCTGGATGGTGTCGGCGCCGCCGGAATAGACCACGTCCTGGCCGCTGCCGAGCACGATCAGGCTGGTGCCGGCGACGGTGTTCACCGTGTCGTTGCCGTAGGTGGCGTCGATCGTGTTGCTGCCGCCGGCGAAGTAGAAGTACCAGTCCTGCGGCACCATCGTGCCCTGGGCGGTCGTGAGCGGCTGGGTGTAGATCGCGTTGGTGCCGCCGCCCACGGCCAGTTCGCCGCTCGGCGCGGCGAGGTCGAGCGTCAGCCCGCCGGTGCCGCTGATGATGTCCTGATAGGTCGGGCTGGCGTCGCCGATGGTGATCGGCACCGGCGAGGCGTTGACCGTGGCGAACACGTCGGAGGTGCCGATGAACAGCGGCGTGCCCGCGGGATCCGACGGCAGGTTGATGAACAGCACGGTGGGCTGCCCGCCGGTATCCAGCCCTTGGATGATCTGCGCCGGGTCGTTGATCAGGTAGGCGATTCGCTGCCCGGTGTAGGCGTTCTCGATCGGGTTGACGAAGCTGGTCTGGACAAAACTGATCGAGCCGGCGGGGAAGGGAACCTCGAATGGCGTCGGCATGCCATCCGGCACGGCGAGAAAGGACGTCGAAACGGACATGGGGCACCTCCACCTCTCGGATGGGGGCAGGCGGCGAAGCGCGCAAGCCGGACGGCGATTAAGCTTCGGTCAGGTCGGGCGGGTTGGCTGGCGCCCAGCGCGTTGACACACTGTTTTCCGTGTGCAACGCTTCGTGAAATCGCTTTCAAGTTGCGCAAACAGCCGAGTCCTCTCGCATCCGCGAAGGTTTGGTGCGGTGC
>JAKAZO010000122.1 GCA_021815825.1 Pseudomonadota bacterium | reverse complement strand
GGGCCGCATTTCTGGTCCGCGCCGTTCGAGCGCGATGGGGAGTTCGGCGGCCGCGGCTGGCCGGCCCGGTTCAGTGACGCCGAGCGGGCGCCACGCACCAAATTCGCCCCGGGCGGGGCGACGACCATCGGCCTGGTCGTGACCGATGCGGTGCTGACCAAGCCGCAGGCGTACCGGCTCGCGATCATGGCCCATGACGGGCTCGCGCGCGCCATCCTGCCGGCACATGCCCCGCTCGATGGCGATACCATGTTTGCGGCCGCCACGTGCCGCCGCCCGCTCGCCGAGCCGATGCGCGAACTCACCGAACTGGGCCACGCGGCGACGCTCGCCGTCGCGCGCGCCATCGCGCGGGGTGTGTTCGAGGCGGTCGCCCTGCCGGTGCCGGACGCGCAGCCCGCGTGGCGCGACCGCTTTGCCGCCCCGGCGCCGGCCAGGCTGCGCTGAGGCCTATCCGCGCTGAGGCCTATGCCGCCGCCGGCGGCTTCGCCGGCCGGGCTGCTACCGCGTCCTTGCGCAGCCGATGTTCGCCGAGGAAGAGCAGAATCGGCGCGGCGATGAAGATCGACGACGAGGTGCCGACGACGATGCCGAACAGCATCGTCCACGCGAAGCCCGACAGCGTCTCGCCGCCGAACAACGCCAGCGGCAGGCTCGCGAGGAACACCGTCATCGAGGTGCCGAGCGTTCGGTTCAGCGTTTCGTTGATCGACAGATCGATCAGTTGCCGCAGCGGCATGGATTTGTACTTGCGCAAATTCTCGCGCATGCGGTCATAGACGACGACTTTGTCGTTGGTGGAATAGCCGAGGACGGTCAGGATCGCGGCCACCATGACGAAATCGAACTGCAGCCGCGTCACCACCAGAAATCCGACGGTTTTGGTGATGTCGAGCAGCAGCGTCACCACCGCCCCGACGGCGAACTCCCATTCGAAGCGGAACCAGATATACATCAGGATCATCAGGAAGCTGATGGCGAGCGCGAGCATGCCCTCGTGCAGCAGGTCCGCCGAGACGGAGGCGCCGACGGCGTCGACGCGCAAGACTTTGGTGCCGGGAACCGCCTGGTCGAGCGCATGGCGCACCCGATCCGCCGCGGCCTGGGTCGCGGCCTCGTTGGGCTGGCTCTCGAGGCGGATCAGCACGTCGTCCTCGGCGCCGAAACGCTGCACGCCCGTCGTGTCCAGGTGCTCGCGCGTCAGGCTGGCGCGGATCTTGGCGAAATCCGCCGGCCCCGGCGTTCGCGCCTCGATCACGATCCCGCCCTTGAAATCGATGCCGAGATTGAGCCCCGGATAGATGAACAGGCCGAGCGACAGCAGCGACAGCACGGCCGAGACGGCGAGCCCCAGGAAGCGCCCGCGCATGAAGGCGATGCGCGTGCCATCGGGAACGAGGCGGAAGCGGGGACGGATCAGCATGATGTCCTATACCGGAAGTGCGGCGGGGCGCAGGCGCCCATACCAGCGCACCATGATCAGCCGGGCCAGCATGGTGGCGGTGAACAGGGAGGTGATGATGCCGACGGTGATGGTGACGGCAAAGCCGCGCACCGGCCCGGTACCGAACACGAACAGCATGACATGCGCCAAAAGCGCGGTGGCATTGCTGTCCAGGATGGTGCTGAAGGCGCGCTGGAAGCCCGCCTCCATCGCCGCCACCGGCCCGCGTCCGGCCCGCGCCTCCTCGCGGATGCGCTCGTTGATGAGAATGTTGGCATCGACCGCCATGCCGAGCGTGAGCAGGATGCCGGCCATGCCGGGCAGCGTCAGCGTGGCCTGCAGCAGCGACAGGATACCGAGCATCAGGATCAGGTTCACGACCAGGGCGAGGTTCGCGATCCAGCCGAACAGACCATAGAAAACGCCCATGAAGACGATCACCAGACCGAAGCCGACACCGAGCGCGAGCGCGCCGGCGCGGATCGAATCGGCGCCGAGTTCGGGCCCGATGCTGCGTTCCTCGACCACGGTCAGCGGCGCGGGCAGGGCGCCGGCGCGGAGCAGAAGGGCGAGGTCGGTGGCCGAGCGGGCGTCGAACCGGCCGCTGATCTGGCCGCGCCCGCCGATGATCGGCTCGCGGATGACCGGGGCGCTGATCACCTTGTTATCGAGCACGATCGCGAAGGGCTTGCCGGTATTGGCCCGGGTGATGTCGGCAAACCGCCGCGCGCCGGCGGCATTGAAGGCGAAATCCACGACCCATTCGTTCGTCTGCGGGTTTTCCGCGGCCCGCGCGTCGGTGAGATCCCCGCCATCGACCTCGACGCGCTTGCGGATCGGGAGCTTCTGCGCCGGATTGTCCTGCATCGGCAGGAATTCGACCCCCGGCGGTGGGCTCGCCGCCGTCGTGTTCGCCGCCGAATCGAGGAGATGAAAGGTCATCTTCGCGGTCTTGCCGAGCAACTGCTTGATGCGCTCGGGATCGCTCACGCCGGGCAACTGCACGACGATGCGATCGACGCCCTGGCGGGCGATCTGCGGGTCCACCACGCCGGTCTCGTCGATGCGCCGACGCACGATCTCGATCGATTGCTGCACCGCCGCACTCGCCCGCTCCTGCAGGGCTGGCGGGGAGAGGGTGATGGAAACGGTGCCGTCGGTGCTCGCCTGCACCTGCAATTCCGGGGTCGCCCCCGCGGCGCTGGTGCCGAGCGCATCGCGCAGCGCCTTGAGCGCCGCCGCCTGCTGGGCGTTGTCACGGAGACGGAACACGACCCGGTCCTGCGCCGGCTGGGCCGCCAGGCTCTGATAGCCGACATTCCCCGCGATCAGCGCGCGGCGCGCGGTGTCGACCAGGCCTTCCAGCCGCTCGCGCAGCACCGCGTCCATGTCCACCTGCAGCAGCAGGTAGCTGCCGCCCTTGAGATCCAGCCCGAGGTGGAGCTGCCGCCAGGGCAGCCAGCCGGCCGGGGCGCGCATCACGTTCGGCAGCGAGAACAGCACGCCGAGCGCGCAGGCGAGCAGGATCAGCGCGGTCTTGAGGCGGCTGAAATAGAGCATGGGCGAGCGCTGGCTCCTCTGGCGTGGCGGCGGCGGAGAATGACGATGCCCCGCCGCCGATGCAAGCCGGCAGCCGCGCCCGCGCCGCTTCCGGCCTCCGCCGCGGGCTGCTACCAGTTCGACAGCAGAGGGATCCGGGCATGACGGCGGCGGCGCTGCGCATCGGGCTGATCGGGGCGGGGCATTTCGGCCGCTTCCACGCGCTCAAGGTCAAGGCGGCGCCACGCGCGACGCTGGCGGGGCTGCACGACCCCGAGCCCTCGCGGGCACAGGCGCTGGCGCGTGAGGCGGGGGCGCCGGCGATGGCGCTCGAGCCCCTGCTCGCGGCCTGCGACGCGGTGATCATCGCCGCGCCGGCGGAGGCGCATTTCGCCCTTGCCGAGGCCGCGCTCACGGCCGGACGGCACGTGCTGGTGGAGAAGCCGATCGCCGCGACCCTGCCGCAAGCGGACGCCTTGGCCGCGCTCGCCGCCGCGCGCGGACTGGTGCTGCAGGTGGGCCACCTGGTGCGCTACTCGGCCGAGTATCGCGCCGTTGCCGAACGCATGGGCCGCCCGCTCTATATCGAGGCCACCCGCATCGCCCCGTTCAAGCCGCGCGGCACCGACGTCTCGGTCATACTCGACCTGATGATCCACGATCTGGACCTCGTTCTGGCGCTGGTCGACAGCCCGATCGTCAGTGTCGACGCCGTCGGCGCGCCGATCGCCTCGGCCCACGAGGACATCGCCAACGCCCGCGTGCGCTTCGAGAATGGCTGCGTCGCCACCATCACCGCCAGCCGCATCTCGCTCAAGACCGAGCGCAAGATGCGGCTCTTCGCCCGCGAGGGGTACATGTCGGTGAACTTCGTCGACCGCAAGCTGATGCGGATCAGCCGCGACCGCGGCCTGCCGATCCCCGGCGGCCAGGGCTACCGGATCGAGGAAACGACCTGGCGCGAGCACGACGCGCTGGAGGCCGAGCATGCCGCCTTCGTCGCCGCCATCCTGGACGGTGCGCCCGTGCTGGTGGACGCCGCCGCCGGCCGACGCGCGCTGGCCGCGGCGCTGGCGGTGAGCGAGAGCATGGCCGCCTCGCGCGCGGTCGCCGAAGCCTCGGGGCTGCTCTGAGCGCCCAGCCCGCCCAGCCCGGCGCCCATCACCGGCGCGCCCATCACCGGGGTGACATCAATCGCCGACGGGGACGGGCTTGAACCGGGCCGCATCGTTGCTGTCGGCGAAGACGGCATATTGCACCCGCAGATCGGCGCCCACGGCAACCTCCAGCTCCTCGACGCCGATCCCCGTATCGCCGAGCTCCATGCGATGCGGGGCGCGCGAAACCGGGCCGATGAAGCCGAGCGGCCAGCCGAGATCGACATCGAAGTCGGCCGTGTCGAGATAGAAATAGGTGGCGACGAAACCGGTGGGGGTCGGCTGCAGCTCCCCGGGCGCGCCGAGCCGGCGCACCACTTCGGCCCATTGCGTCCGCCCCGGGTCGATGAAGCGGATATCCTGCGCGTGCAGGGGCTGATTGAGCGTGACGCGCGTCCAGGTGATCGGCGTGCAGCCGGACAGCAGCAGCGCGACGACCAGGTGCCAGGCGTGGCGCACCGCTTCAGGCGCCGAAGGGCCAGAACTGGAATGTCAGCCGGTCGGTCCGGTTGCCGGCCAGTACCTGGCGTACCACGCCCGCATGGTCCAAGAACACGTAGGTATCGTCGCCAGCGACGTTGATGCGCGAGAAGACCAGGAACGTGCCGTGCTTCAGGGCATAGTGATAGTAGTGGAACACGGTCATGTCGCCGATCTGCTGGATGCTGGCGGGGGCGCCGAGCAGTGCGAGGACCTCCGTGGTCGTTGTCTGGCCTTCCTTCACCGCGGCGATCTTCTCTTTCGGCAGACCGTCGCCGAGATCGCCGCGCGAGACGGCGCACCCGCCGAGCGCGAGCAGCGCCACGGCCAGCATGGTGCGCATAGATCGCGCCGCCGGGATGCCGTGCATGAAAACCCTCCTTCACCCTCTGGTGTCAGCGCCGCCGGGAGCGTCGGCCCGAACCCGGGCGCCGCAACTGCCTCGTCAGAGGATGGTGCGCATTGGCCGGTTGTAAATGGTGCCGCCCGTTCAGCGCGCCGCCCGTTCAGCGAGGCGGTTCGGCGCCACCGATGAGTCGCCGCACCGCCGCCGCCGCCGCTTCCGACGGCATGGCGTTCGGCGGACGGAGGCTCGCCATCACGGTACGGAACTGCGCCCGCTGCGCCGCCTGCGCCGCGGGATCGGTCAGCAGCGCGGTCAGGGTCTCGGCCAGCCGGGCCGGTGTGCACTCGCCCTGCAGCAACTCGGGCACCACCGCCCGCCCCGCCAGGAGGTTCACCATGGCGACGTGCGGGATGGTGATCATCCACCTCGCGATCGCGCCGGAGAGCGGGTTCACGCGGTAGGTGACGGCCATCGGCACGCCGGCGAGCGCCAGCTCGAGGGTCGAGGTGCCGGACTTGGTCAGCGCGGCGGCGGCGGCGGCATAGGCGTCGTGCTTTTCGGCCAGATCCGTCACGATCAGCGGCGCGGACGGCCAGGATGCGACCGCCGCGCGCACGGTCTCGGCCACCGTCGCCGCCACGGGCAGCACCGGGACGAGGCCGGGCAGCATGCCGGCGAGCCGGCCGAGCGTGGCGCCATAGACCGGGAGCAGCCGTGAGACCTCGCCGCGCCGGCTTCCCGGCATCAGCACCACCACCCGCGCCTCGGGCGCCAGCCCATGGTGGGCCCGGAACCGCGCCGCATCGCCCTTGTCGGCGCCGGACTCGAGCACCGGGTGACCGACGAAGTCCGCCGCCAGCCCATGCCGGGCGAAATAGGCCGGCTCGAACGGCAGCAGGCACAGCAGGCTCTCCCATAGCCCGGGGAACCGCCGCACCCGCTCCTCGTGCCAGGCCCAGACCTGCGGCGCGACGTAGTGTGCGCGCGGAATCCCGAGCGGGCGGATCGCCTTCAGCAGGCGCAGCGTGAAGCCCGGGCTGTCGATGGTGACGACGACATCCGGCCGC
>JAKAZO010000041.1:1661-28487 GCA_021815825.1 Pseudomonadota bacterium | reverse complement strand
AGCAGCTCGCCGTCGGCATCGAAGAAGGCGCGCAGCATCGAGCGATTGGCGGCATAGACGTGCACGCTGACGCCGGCGGGAGAATCCGGCGCCGCGTTGGCGCTGATGGTCGACAGTCCGGCGAGGAAATCGGTCGGCGCCGTCGGGATCGGCAGCGGATCCCACCGCAGCCGGTTCGGATCGGGCTCGGCGAGCGCGCCGGCCAGCGCGCCCTGCTCGATGCGGCGGTAGCTGCCATGCAGCGCCGAGGGCCGGATGCGATAGAGCCAGCTGCGGCGCGATTCCCGACGCGGCACGGTGAAGGCGGTGGCCGAGAACTGCTCGGCATAGAGCCCGTGCGGCACGCGCTGGGGCGAGTTCTGGCCCTCGGGCAGGGCGCCGGCCAGCGCCTCGGAAGCGAACTCGTTGCCGAAGCCGGAGAGATAGGCGAGGCTGGACGCGGTCCCAGCCGAGCGCAGCGCGACGTTCATGGCACGTCCCCCTCTTCCGAAGCCTCCGAGGCTTCCATTTGCGCGGGCAACAGCGAGCGGGCGATGCCGATCGCCGCATGGATCACGGTATCGTCGCCGATATGGTTGGCGAGCAGCAGCACGAGCTGGGCGTCGAAACGGCGCGACGCGGCGGGGTCGAGGTCCCGGTGCGCCTCCATCAGGGCGGCGAACAGCCCGTCCGGATCAGCCAGGCGCGGTTCGGTGTTCAGGCTCATCCGACATGCTCCCGATGGGCGGCGTGGCGTGGCGCGTAGGCGTGGGCGAGCGCGGCGCGGATCGCCTCCGGATCGAAGCGGGCGAAGCGGGCCAGCACGTGCTGGTCCGGGCGCAGCAGCACGCAGCCGCCGGGCGGCGTGCCGTAGCGGCTGCGCGCGAGACCGTCGCGGTCCCACAGCCGCGTCACGCCCGGCGCCGCCGGGCCCGCCTCCGGCGTGACATGGACCAGCGCGACCGGCAGGGAGGTCAGCGATTCGGCCACGAGCCTCGCCTCGGCGCCGAACCCGAGCAGGGTGAAGCCGGGGCCGGCGCAATGGTGCAGCAGCCACGACTCCGTCTCCCCGTGCCGCACCGGCGCGTCCGCCGCAGGCGCACCGAGTGGCAATGCGTCCCGCCATTCCGGTGAGCGGCGGACGTTCAGCGGGCTCGAAGCGAGCACCGCCGGGCGCGAGAGCCGCCCGGAATTGACCAGCGGCCGGGCGAAGGGGAAATGTTCGGCCAGCCCCAGCACGCCATCGCGATAAGCCTGCGCGGCCTTGGTTTTCGGCGTGATGAAATCGGTGCTGCGGGTGGAGTTGAGAATGTTCTCCTCCGCCGCGGCGATGCGCTCCTCGTCGTAGGTCGCGATCAGCGCCGGTCCGGCGCGGCCCTCGAGCACGGCGGCGAGTTTCCAGGCGAGGTTGTCGGCGTCCTGCACCCCGGCATTGCCACCACGCGCGCCGAACGGACTGACCTGGTGCGCCGCATCGCCGGCGAAGATGGTGCGGCCATGGACGAAGCGCTCCAGCCGGCGGCAGCGAAACGTATAGACGCTGACCCATTCGAGCTCGAACGGCACATGCGCGCCGAGCATCGCGCGCACGCGCGGGATGACACGCTCGGGACGGCGCTCCTCCTCCGGATCCGCGCCCCAGCCGAGCTGGAAATCGATGCGCCAGATATCGTCCGGCTGCTTGTGCAGCAGCACCGACTGGCCGCGATGGAACGGCGGGTCGAACCAGAACCAGCGCTCGTTCGGAAACGCGGCCTGCATGCGGACGTCGGCGATGAGGAAGCGATCCCGGAAGACCTTGCCGATGAACGGCAGGCCCATCGCCTCACGCACGAAGGAGCGCGCGCCGTCGCAGGCGAGCAGCCATTCGCTCTCCAGCCGGTAGCTGCCATCCGGCGTCGTGACCGTCAGCGCGACATGATCGGGATGGTTCTCGACGGCGCTGACGCGGCTGCGCCAGCGCAATTCGACGCCCGCCTCCCGGCACGCCTCGACCAGCCATTCCTCCAGGTAATATTGCTGGAGATTGATGAAGGCCGGGTACTCGTGCCCTTCCTCGGGCTGGAGATTGAAGCTGTAGATCAGCCGGTCCTGGAAGAAGACCTTGCCGACATTCCAGGTGACACCCTTGGCGAGCAGCCGCGGGCCGAGGCCGAGCCGATCGAAAATCTCCAGCGTGCGCTTGGCGAGACAGATCGCGCGCGAGCCCTCGGAGACGGTGTCGTCATCGTCGAGCACGACGACCTTGACGCCACGGCGCGCGAGATCGAGCGCGAGCGTGAGCCCGACCATGCCCGCGCCGACGACCACGACACGGTGGCGCACCGCCTCGCCACTGAATTCGGCCGGCCGCTCGTAATCGTAGCGCGGGTAGACATAGGTCATGGCTGCACCTCGATCTCGGCCGATTTCATGGCCGTGCCCTGCTCCAGCGCGCGCCACATCTCGAGGTCGCGCTCCGCGGTCCAGATGCGCGGCCAGTCGATGCCGCTCGCCTCGTCGAACGCGCGGCTGACATTGAACGGCATGCAATGCTCGAAGATCACCCAGTGCCCGTAGCGTGGCCGCAGCGTCGCCATCGCCTCGGCATAGAGCTCGTTGAGCGGCTGCTTCCTGGCGACGCCCGCCTTGGCCAGGGCGAACAGGTCGGAGGTGAAGGCGGCGGTACCGGCGATCCCCTCCCTCACCTCCGCGGCGCCGATGAGGCTGCGCCCACGCCCGGGCACGAGCCGTTCGGCGCCGAGCGCGCCGAGGGCCGCCAGCGTCTGCGGCCAATCCGTGAAATGCGCGTCGCCGCAATAGGGCGTGGCGCCGAACTCGACCGTGTCGCCGGCGAAGAGAACCTTCTCCTTCGGCAGCCAGACCACCGTATCGCCGGCGGTGTGGCTGCGGCCGATATGGATGATCTGCACCTCGCGCTTGCCCATCCACAGCGTCATCCGCCGGTGGAACACGACCTGCGGCCAGGTCAGGCCCGGGATGCTCTCCTTGCCACGGAAGAGCCGCGGGAACCGGCCGATCTCGCTCGCCATGTCCGCCGCACCACGCTCGACGATCAGCGCGCGCGTGACATCCGAGGCGATGATCTCGGCGCCCGGATAGCCCGAGGCGCCGAGCACGCGCACGGCGTGATAATGCGACAGCACGATATGGCGGATCGGCTTGTCCGTGACACGGCGGATATGCGCGATGACGTCTCCGGCCATCGCCGGCGTCGCCTGGGCATCGACGACCAGAACCGAATCATCGCCGATGACGACACCGGAATTGGGGTCTCCCTCGGCGGTATAGCCATAGAGTCCTGGCCCCAGCTCCTCGAACGAGATGGTCTTGGCGCCGAGGTCTGTGGTCGAGGCGAATCCTGCCATGAGGCTCTCCTGCTGTCCGCGAATCAGGTCTTCTGCAGCAATTTGCACGAGGATTCCGACACCGGCCGGAACGCCTGATCGGCCGGCACGGTCTTGACGATGTCGAGATAGTCCCACGCCTCCTTGCTCTCGCCCGGCGCCTTGACGCGGGCGAGATACATCGGCCGCATCACCCGCCCATCGGCGCGCAAAATGCCGTTGCTGAGGAAGGCGTCGTTGATCGGCATGGCCCGCATCTGCGCCATCGCGGCCTGCGCGTCGGTGCCGGCGACCGCGATCGCCTTGAGATAATGCAGCACGGCGCCGTAGGCTCCGGCCTGCTCCATCGTCGGCATCACGCCGGTGCGCTTGAAGAATCGTTCCGACCAGGCCCGTGCGGCCGGGCTCTGGTTCCAGTAGGAGGCGGTGGTGAGCAGTGTGCCCTGGGCGATCTTCAGCCCCACCGCGTGCACGTCCGAGATGAACATCAGCAGCGCCGCGAGACGCTGGCCGTTGCGCGTCGCGCCGATGCCGAATTCGGCCGCCTGCTTCAGCGTGTTGTCGGTATCGGAGGCCGCGTTCGCCAGCGCCACGACCTGCGCGCCGGAGGCCTGGGCGGAGAGCAGCGCCGAGGAGAAATCGCTGGTCCCCGGCGGGTGCGCCGTGGCGCCGAGCACCTTGCCGCCGGCCTGTTCGATGAAGCGGGTGGCATCGGCCTGGAGCTGGTGGCCGAACGCGTAGTCCGCGGTGATGAAATACCAGCTCCGGTCCCCGTCGGCGATCATCGCCTGGCTCGTCACCTTGGCCAGCGCGTAGGTGTCGTAGGTGAAATGCACCGTGTTGGCGTTGCAGAGCTTGTCGGTGAGGGCGCTGGAGCCGGGCCCGGAGAGCAGCGCGAGCCGGTTCTTCTCCTTCGCCAGGCCGCTGATGGCGATGCCGATGGCCGAGTTCGGCACGTCGACGATCGCCAGCACGCCCTTGTTGTCGATCCAGTTGCGCGCGATCTCGAGGCCGATATCGGTCTTCATCTGATGGTCGCCGCCGAGAATCTCGATCGGCCGCCCGCCCACCGCGCCGCCGACCTCCTCGGCCGCCATCTGCGCCGCAACCACCGAGGCCGGCCCGCCCGTGTCGCGGCCCCAGCTCGACATGTCCACCAGCACGCCGAGCCGGATCGGCTCGGCCGCGGCGGCGTGCCGCCAGGAGAGCCCCAGCATCGGCATCGCCAATGCGGGCGTCATCAGGGCCGCGCCCAGCGCCCTGCGGCGCCCGAACCCCTGTGCGTGTGCGTTCATGGTGTGTTTTCGCTCATGTTTGGCCGGTCTCCCCCCCGCTTTTTGCGCCATCCGGGGCGCTGTTGCCATCATACGAAATAGCGAATACATTCGCAATAGACGAACTTCCACCGGAGACGGTCCCCATGCCAGATACCGCGTCCCTCCCCGCCGAAACGCTCCAGTGCGACGTCCTCGTCGCCGGCTCCGGCGCCGGCGGGCTCGCCGCCGCCGTCACCGCGCGCAAGCTCGGGCTGGAGGTCATCGTCGCGGAGAAGGAGCCGCTGTTCGGCGGCACCACGGCGCGCTCCGGCGGCTGGCTCTGGATTCCCGGCAATCCGCTGGCCGCCCGCGCCGGCATCGCCGACAGCGAGGCCGCGGCGCGGACCTATCTCCAGCACGAGGCGGGCAACCATTTCGACGCCGCGCGGGTGGACGCGTTCCTGCAGGCCGGCCCGCGCATGGTCGCCTTCTTCGAGCGCGAGACCGCGGTCCAGTTCGTGCTCGGGCCGCAATTCTCGGACTACCACCCGAACGCCCCGGGGGGCAGCGAGGGCGGGCGCTCGATCTGCGCCGCGCCGTTCGATGCCACCGCCCTCGGTGCCGAGGTCGACCGGCTGCGTCCGCCGCTGCGGGAGATCACCTTCCTCGGCATGATGATCGGCTCGGGCAAGGAGCTGCTGCATTTCTTCAACGTCACCCGCTCCGTCGTCTCGGCCGCCTATGTCGCCCGCCTGCTGGCCCGCTACGCCCGTGAGCGCGCCGTGCACGGGCGGGCCATGCGCCTGGCCAACGGCAACGCGCTGGCGGCGCGGCTGGCCAAGTCCGCCTTCGATCTCGGCGTGCCGATCTGGACCCGGGCGCCGGTGCGCGCGGTGCTGGCCGAGAACGGCGCCGTCACCGGGGCGCTGGTCGAGCGCGAGGGGCGGATGCTGCGCGTCATGGCGCGGCGCGGCGTGGTGCTCGCCTGCGGCGGCTTCCCGCAGGATGTCGAGCGCCGCAAGGCGCTGTTCCGTCATGCGCCGACCGGGGTGGAGCATGTCTCGCCGGCCCCGCCGGGCAATACCGGCGACGGGCTGCGCCTCGGCGAGCAGGTCGGCGCGGCGATCGAGGATCGGCTGCCGAACGCCGCCGCCTGGGTGCCCGTCTCACGGGTGCCGCACCGAGACGGAACCATCGGCGTGTTCCCCCATTTCGTCGACCGCGCCAAGCCCGGCGTCATCGCCGTCACGCGCGCCGGCGTGCGCTTCGTCAACGAAGCGGACTCCTATCACGATTTCGTCCAGGCGATGGTACGGGTCTGTCAGGACCAGGGTGCCTACGAGGCGTTCCTGATCGTGGACCACCCGACCATCCGTCGCTACGGGCTGGGCTTCGCCAAGCCCTTCCCGGTACCGATCGGGCCCTATGTCCGCTCCGGCTATCTCCTGCGCGGGCGCACCCTGGCCGAACTCGCCACCCGCGCCGGCATCGACGCTGCCGCGCTGGCGCGCACCATCGCCGACTACAACGAGGGCGCCCGGCGCGGCGAGGATGCCGCCTTCGGCCGCGGCAGCACCGCCTACAACCGCTATCTCGGGGATCCGTCGCGCACCCCCAATCCCTGTGTCGGGCCGATCGAAACCGGGCCGTTCTATGCGCTGAAACTGGTGCCGGGCGATCTCGGCACGTTCGACGGGCTGCGCGGGGATGAGCACGCGCGGGTGCTGGATCGGTCCGGCGCGCCGATCCCCGGGCTCTATGCCGCCGGCAACGACCTCGCCAGCATCATGGGTGGCAATTATCCCGGCGGCGGCATCACGCTGGGCCCGGCGATGACCTTCGGCTTCATCGCCGCCCATCACATGGCCGGCGTCGCCTCCAGCGCGACCGGCCCATAGCCCAGACGCTCCGAGACGTCCCGCGCCGCGGCGACCAGCGTCGCCACCTGCGCGCTGGCGGGGCTGCGATCCACCATCCCCGAGGGGCCGATGGCGGTGATCACGAGCTGGAGCTGGGCGCTATGGTCGAACACCGGCACGGCGATGGCGGCGATGCCGGGGATCGGCCGCCCGTCCGTCGTGGCGTAGCCGTCCACCCGCACCCGCGCCACCTCGGTGCGGACGTCGGCCAGCGTCATGCCGGCGGCGATGCGCTGGCTGTGGCGCGGATCGGCCATCTCGGCCCCGATCATCGCCTCCACCAGGTCGGGGGGCGCGAAGGCGGCGAACACCCAGCCGGTCGCCGTGCCGGTGAGCGCGAACACCGACCCGGCGCGCAGATTGGCGTGCACCTGCGTCGCCGCCTCGTGGACCCGCACCACCGTCGGACCATGGTCGCCCCAGACCGAGATCGTCACCATCAGTCCGAGCCGGTCCGAGAGCGCGCCGATCATATCCGAGGTGATGCGCAGCGGATCGGAGACGCGCAGCCGGGCAAGGCCCATGCGCAGCGCGAACGGACCCAGCCGGTAGCGGCTGCCATCCGCTTCCTGCTCGACCAGTTCGAGCTTGCGCAGGCTGACCAGGTAGGCGTGCGCCTGCGCCGGCGTCACCGCCGCCGCGGCCGCGAGGTCGCGCAGCATCATCGGCCCGGCATGGGCGGTCAGCGCGGCGAGGATCCGCCCTGCCACCTCGACCGACTGCACGCCCCGGCTGTGCGACGCCATGCGCGCCCCGCTGCCGCCCGCATTCGCGTCAGGCGGTCCGGTCGGCCGAGCTTCCGAGCGCGGACTGCGCCGCGGCGAGACGGGCGACCGGGACGCGGTAGGGGCTGCAGGAGACGTAGTCGAGCCCGATCTCCTCGCAGAAGGCGATCGACGACGGATCCCCGCCATGCTCGCCGCAGATGCCGAGCTTGATGTTGGGACGGGTGTGCCGCCCCTTCTCGGAGGCCAGACGCACCAGCGCCCCGACGCCGTCGCGGTCGAGCGAGACGAACGGGTCCTTGGGCAGGATGCCGAGCTCGACATAGCGCGGCAGGAACTTCCCGGCATCGTCGCGGGAGAGCCCGAACGTCGTCTGGGTCAGGTCGTTGGTGCCGAAGCTGAAGAAATCGGCTGTCTCGGCGATGGCGTCGGCGATCAGGGCGGCGCGCGGCAGCTCGATCATGGTGCCGACGGAATATTCCAGCCTGCGCCCGGCCGCGGCGAAGACCTCCTTCGCCACCCGCTCGACGATGGCGCGGGTGATTTCCAGCTCCCGCCGGATGCCGACCAGCGGGATCATGATCTCCGGCACCGGCGCGTGTCCGGTCTCCTCGGCGACGGCCAGCGCGCCCTCGAAAATGGCGCGCGCCTGCATCTCATAGATTTCGGGGTAGGTGATGCCGAGCCGGCAGCCGCGATGGCCGAGCATCGGGTTCGCCTCGGCGAGCTCCATGGCGCGCCGGCGCATGGCTTCGAGCCCGACGCCGGCGGCGGCGGCGACCTCGGCCAGTTCCTCGTCGGTGTGGGGCAGGAATTCGTGCAGCGGCGGGTCGAGCAGGCGGATGGTGACGGGCAGCCCGGCCATGATGCGGAACAGCGCGATGAAATCCCGCCGCTGGAACGGCAGCAGCTTCTCCAGCGCGGCGCGGCGCCCGGCCTCGTCATGCGCCATGATCATCTGGCGCACGGCGCCGATCCGCTCGGGCTCGAAGAACATGTGCTCGGTGCGGCACAGCCCGATGCCCTCGGCGCCGAACTTGCGCGCCGTCTCGGCATCGAGCGGCGTTTCCGCGTTGGCGCGAATGCGCAGCCGGCGCGCCTGATCGGCCCATTCCATCAGCGTCGCGAAATCACCCGACATCGCCGGCTCGATCATCGCCACCGAACCGGCCAGCACCTCGCCGGTGGCGCCGTCGAGGGTGATGATCTCGCCGGCATGCAGCGTCTGGCCGCCGGCCGAGAGCGTCTGGGCGCTGTAATCGACGACGATGCCGCCGGCCCCGGCAACGCAGGGCCGGCCCATGCCGCGCGCCACCACCGCGGCGTGGCTCGTCATGCCGCCACGGGTGGTGAGGATGCCGCGCGCGGCGTGCATGCCGTGGATATCCTCCGGGCTGGTCTCGATGCGCACCAGCACCACCGCCTCGCCCTTGGCGGCGCGGCTCTGCGCCTCGTCGGCATTGAAGACGATGGCGCCGGTGGCCGCGCCGGGGCTCGCCGGCAGCCCCTTGGCCAGCAGCGTGCGCGGCGCCTTCGGGTCGAGCGTCGGGTGCAGCAGTTGGTCGAGGGAGGACGGATTGACCCGCCGAACCGCCTCGTTCTGGTCGATCAGCCCCTGACGCGCCATCTCGACGGCGATGCGCAGCGCCGCCGCGGCGGTGCGCTTGCCGTTGCGTGTCTGCAGCATGTACAGCCGGTTCTGCTGCACCGTGAACTCGATGTCCTGCATGTCGCGATAGTGCTGCTCCAGCGTCTCGCGCACGCGGCACAGCTCCGCATAGGCGGCGGGCATCGCCTGTTCCAGGCTCACCTCGCCCGGCTTGGCGTGGGCGGCGGAGAGCGGCTGCGGCGTGCGGATGCCGGCGACGACATCCTCGCCCTGCGCGTTCACCAGATATTCGCCGTAGAAGACGTTCTCGCCCGTGGACGGATCGCGGGTGAAGCAGACGCCGGTGGCGCAGTCGGTGCCCATGTTGCCGAAGACCATGGCCTGGACATTGACCGCGGTGCCCCAGTCGGCGGGGATGTCGTGCAGGCGGCGATAGGTGTTGGCGCGCGGGTTCATCCACGAGCCGAACACGGCGCCGATGGCCCCCCAGAGCTGCTCCTCCGGGTCCTGCGGGAAGGGCTTGCCGGTCTCGGCCTCGACCATGTCCTTGTAGCCATCGACGACGCGGTGCCAGTCCTGGGCGGAGAGCGCGGTATCCTCGGTCAGCCCCTCGTCCAGCTTGACGTGGTCGATGATCTCCTCGAAGCGGTGGTGATCGACGCCGAGCACGACCGAGCCGTACATCTGGATGAACCGGCGGTAGCTGTCCCAGGCGAAGCGGGCATCGTTGGCCGCGTCCGCCAGGCCCTGCACGGTGAGGTCGTTGAGGCCGAGATTGAGCACCGTATCCATCATCCCCGGCATCGAGACGCGCGCGCCGGAGCGGACGGAGACCAGGAGCGGATGGTGCTTGTCACCGAATTTCAGCCCCACCGCCGTCTCGATGCCGGCCATCGCCGCGCGCACCTGCTGAGCGAGATCCGCCGGGTAGGCGCGGTCGCTTTCGTAGAAGGCGGTGCAGACCTCGGTGGTGATGGTGAAGCCGGGCGGCACCGGCAGGCCGATCAGGGCCATCTCGGCCAGGTTGGCGCCCTTGCCGCCGAGCAGGTTGCGCATGTCCGCGCGGCCCTCGTTGCGGCCGGCGCCGAAGCTGTAGACCCACTTGGTCATCGGGAGGGCTCCTTCAGCCTTCGATCAGGGAAAAATCAGCAAATCGATTCATGGTGCGACGGATCTGTGAAAGCAGCTTTAGCCGATTCCGGCGCAATGCGGGATCGGCGGCATTGACCGTCACCTTCTCGAAAAAAACATCGATCGGTCCGCGCAGCGCGGCCATGGCGCGGACCTCGTCCTCGACGCGCTCGACCTGCACCGCGGCCTGGATCGCGGCCAGCGCCGTGGCGAGGGTGTCGTCCAGGCCAGCCTCCTCCGGCTCGCGGAACAGCGCCGGATCGGCCTGGCCATCGTGCGGCCCGTCCTTCTTCTCCTCGATGCGCAGAATATTGGCCGCGCGGCGATAGGCGGTGAGAAGATCCGCTCCGATCGGGGTATCGAGCAGGCCGGCGACGGCCTCGGCCCGGCGGGCGAGAACCACGAGGTCGTCATCCACGTCCGCGCTCGCCAGCGCCGCGGCGACGATATCGTGGCGCAGCCCCTCGGCGCGCAGCTGCACGCGCAGGCGCTCATGGACGAAGGCAACGATGGCATCCACCGGGGGCGCGGCCGGCAGCCCGTGCGCGGCCGCCGCGATCAGCGGGCGCAGGCGCAGCCGCAGACCGTTCTCGCGGATGCTGCGGATGATGCCGAGCGCGGCGCGGCGGAGCGCGTAGGGGTCCCCCGACCCAGTGGGCGGCTCGCCGATGGCAAAGAAGCCGGCGATGAGATCGAGCTTTTCCGCCAGCGCGACGGCGAGCGATACCGGCGCCGTCGGCACCGGATCGGTCGGGCCCCTGGGCAGGTAATGGTCGCGGATGGCATCGGCGACGGCGGCCGGGGCGCGGTCATGGCGCGCGTAGTACCGCCCCATCACCCCTTGCAACTCAGGGAATTCGCCCACCATCCCGGTGGTGAGGTCCGCCTTGGCCAGCCGCGCCGCCTCGGCCGCCAGCAGCGGGTCGGCGCCGATCGTCCCGGCGATGATCGCGGACAGGCGTTCGAGCCGGCGCACGCGCGCGCCCTGGCTGCCGAGCCTTGCATGGAAGGTGATCGCCTCCAGCGCGTCGACCCGGTCGGCGAGCCGGGTCTTCCGATCGAGATCCCAGAAATGCCGCGCGTCCGAAAACCGCGCCCGCAGCACCCGCTCGTTGCCGGCGACGATGGCCGCCCCGCCATCCGCGGCGGCGATGTTGGCGATGAAGGCGAAGGCCGGCGCCGGCGTGCCGTCGGCGTGCCGCGTGGCGAAATAGCGCTGGTTCACCCGCATCGAGACCTGCATCACCTCGGGCGGCAGGTCCATGAAGGCGGCATCGATCCGCCCCAGCAGCGGCACCGGCCATTCGACCAGGCCCGTCACCTCGTCGAGCAGCGCCGCGTCCTCGAGAATGCTGAGCCCGCGCGCGGCGGCGAGGTCCGCGAGCCCGGCGCGGATCGCCTCGCGGCGCTCATCGGCATCGACGAGCACGGAGCGCGCGCGCAGCTTGGCCTGCCAGTCGGCGGCGCCGACGACATGGAACGCGCCCGGGGCCATGAAGCGATGCCCCTCGGTGTGATCGCCGGCGGCGAGCCCATGGCCGTCATCCTCCCCGTCACGCAGATCGAACGGCACCACGGCGCCATCGAGCAGGCAAAGAATGCGCCGCAGCGGCCGCACCCAGGGAAAGGCGCTGGCACCCCAGCGCATGGATTTTGGCCACGGCAAGCGGCGCAGGATGCCGGGGATCGCGGCGCCGATGAGCTCGCCGGCGGCGCGGGCGGCGCGCGTGCGGCGCAGCACCCAGTACTCGCCCTCCTCGACCAGATCCTCCCGCGCGGCGCTGTGCTTGCGCAGGAAGCCGGCCAGCGCCGCCTCCGGCGCGCCGCGGCGCGGCCCGCGCTCGATGGTCTCGCTCGCCGCCACGCCGGCGTCGAGTTCGGCGGCGACGGCGATCCGCCGCGGCGCATGGAAGCTGCGCAGATCGCGCGGATGGAGGTCCGCGAGGTCGGCACGGACGAGCTGCCCCAGCTCCCCGGCGGCGCGCGCCTGCATGCGGGCGGGAATTTCCTCGCTGAACAGCTCGAGCAGCAATTCAGCCACCGGCGGCCTCCTCGCCGGCGAGCCAGGCCTCGCAGCAGCGCTTCGCCAGCGCGCGCACCCGCCCGATATAGGCGGCGCGCTCGGCGACGCTGATCACCCCGCGCGCGTCGAGCAGGTTGAAGCGGTGGCTGGCCTTGATGCACTGGTCATAGGCGGGCAGTGCGAGCCCGTGGGCGAGCAGCGCGGCGCACTCCTGCTCGGCGTCCGCGAAATGCCGCGCCAGCATCGCCGTGTCGGCGTGCTCGAAATTATGCGCGCTGTATTCGCGCTCGGCGCGCAGGAACACGTCGCCGTAGGTCAGCCCGGCGCCGTTGAAGTCGAGGTCGTAGACATTGTCCACGCCCTGCACATACATCGCCAGCCGCTCCAGCCCGTAGGTGAGCTCCACCGAGGGCAGCGCGCAGGCGATGCCGCCGACCTGCTGGAAATAGGTGAACTGCGTCACCTCCATGCCGTCGCACCACACTTCCCAGCCCAGGCCCCAGGCGCCCAGGGTCGGGCTCTCCCAATCGTCCTCGACGAAGCGGATGTCGTGGGCGAGCGGCTCGATGCCGAGCGCGCGGTAGCTCGCCAGCAGCAGCGCCTGCGGGTCCTCCGGCGTCGGCTTCAGGATCACCTGGAACTGGTAGTAGTGCTGCAGCCGGTTCGGGTTCTCGCCATAGCGCCCGTCGGCCGGGCGGCGCGAGGGCTGCACATAGGCCGCGCGCCAGGGCTTCGGGCCGAGCGCGCGCAGCGTCGTCGCCGGATGGAAGGTGCCGGCGCCGACCTCCATGTCGTAGGGCTGCAGCAGCGCGCAGCCCTGACCGGCCCAGAAAGCGGACAGGCGCAGGATGAGATCCTGGAAACTGGGCGGGCGCGTGGCGGGCATCGGGACGATCAGGCTGCGCGATGAGAACAGAGCGAACCCGCAATGGGCGGCGCACCATAAGGGCGTGCCCCCCGGCGGGCAAGCGGCCCGCTTGAAGCGGCGAGGCGCCGCCGCCACATCGTGCAGGCGTCGCTTCATGCCAGGCAGGACCCAATCATGACCAACGAAGAGCGCGACCTCATCACCCGCTTCGTCGAGCGGATCAGCGGCCGTGCCGCCACCGGCTCGGTGCCTGGGGCGGTGCCGCCCCTGCCACCGGTGGATCCGGAGGCGGATGCACTGATCGGCGAGCTGTTCACGCGCTACCCGGAAGCGCGCTACCGCATGGCCCAGACCGCCTTCGTCCAGGAACACGCGCTGGTCGAGGCGCAGAACCGCATCAAGCGGCTGGAATGGGAGCTGGACCAGGCGCAGCAGCGCGCGCAGGCCGCGGCCGCCCAGCCGCAGGCGGGACGGGGCTTCTTCGGCGGCCTGTTCGGTGGCGGCCAGCCACAGCAGCCACAGCAGCCGCAGCAGCCGCCGCCCTTCGCCGCCCAGCAGGGCCAGCAGCAGCAATACGCGCCGCCGCCGCAATACGCGCCGGGTTTCCAGCCGGGGATGTTCCAGCGCCCGGGCTCCGGCTTTCTCGGCTCGGCGCTGACCACGGCGGCCGGGGTGGCCGGCGGCATGGTGGTCGGCAACGCGCTGATGGACCTGTTCTCGCCCCATCGCGCCTTCGCCGGCGGGACCGAGGGGTTCGCCTCCGGCGGGTTCGGCGGCGGTGCCGCGGCGAGCCCCTGGGGGCCGGCCGCGGACCCGGCCGCCACCGCCAACCCGTGGGACAGCGCGCGCAACGACGCCAGCCTGGACACCACCGCCCCCGGCCCCGATCCCAGCGCCGGCTGGAGCGACGCCGCGACCAGCGACCCGGTCTTCGACACCAGTTCCGACCTCGACAGCGGCGGCGGCGATTTCGACAACACCTGATCGGGGCCGGATTTGATCGGGGCCGGGACCTCCATTACGCTATCCGATGGAGGCCCGGCCGATGCGGTATCCCGATCTCGATATCGACCTGCTTCGCTGCTTCGCGACCGTGGCCGCGGAGGGCGGGTTCACTGCCGCGGGCCATGCGCTGGGTCTGACCCAGTCGGCCATCAGCCTCAAGATCAAGCGGCTGGAGGATCTCCTGGGCAAGCGCGTGTTCGAGCGCACGAGCCGCGCTTTGTCGCTGACCGCGGATGGCGAGGTGCTGCTGGTCTATGCGCGCCGGATGCTGGCGCTGAACGACGAGGCGGTGCGGCGGATGATCGCGCCGCCGGTGCGCGGGCGGCTGCGCCTCGGCGTCGCCGACCATTTCGTCCCCCAGCAGCTCGCCGCCATCCTCTCCCGCTTCGCCCGCACCTATCCGGATCTGCACCTGGAGGTGGAGGTCGGCCGCAGCCAGGAGCTGCGCGCGGCCTGCGAGCGCGGCGTGCTCGATCTCGCCATCGCCAAGCGCCGGGACGGCGAGCAGTCCGGCGCGCTGATCTCCACCGAAACGCTGGTCTGGGTCGCGGCGGAGGGGTTCGCGCTGGCGGACCCGGCCGATGCCGGCGGCGTGCCCCTGCGGCTCGCGATGCTGCCGGCCGGCTGCATGTTCCGCGACCGGGCGCTGACCACGCTGGCGCGGGCCAACATCGCCAACGAGATCGTCTACACCTCGGCCAGCCTGCTCGGGGTGATCGCCGCGGTGCAGGCCGGGCTGGCGGTGACCGTGCTCGGCCGCTCGACGCTGCCGCCCGGGCTGCGCGAACTGCCCGCCCTGCCCCGGCTCGGCACGGCGGACATGGCGATCTTTGGCGATGCCGGCGGACGCATGGCCCTGGTGGCCCCGCTGGTCGGCTTCATCCGCGACAGTCTGGAGGCAGCGCTGGGCTTGCGGCCGGCGGCGTGATGGGAGAACATCGGGCCCAAAGGGATAATGGGAGGACGCGATGAGCGAATTGGCCATCAGCAATACGCGCCCGCTCGGCCGCTTCGTCGGCCTGCTCGGCACGGGGCTCGTGGCGGCCAACGTCATCGCATGGCTCTGGGCCTGGGTCGCCTTCTCCGGCCACCCGACGCTGCTCGGCACCGCCTTCCTGGCGTGGATCTTCGGGCTGCGCCACGCCGTCGACGCCGACCACATCGCCGCGATCGACAATGTCGTGCGCAAGCTCATGCAGCAGCGCCGCCAGCCCGCCACGGTGGGGCTGTTCTTCTCGCTCGGCCATTCGACGGTGGTGGTGATCGCCGCCATCGTCATCGCCGCCACGACCTCGGCGCTCAAGGACAATCTCGAGGCCGCGAAGGCGATCGGCGGCGTCGTCGGTACCGTCGTCTCATCGCTGTTCCTGCTCGCCATCGCGCTCGCCAACATCGCCGTGCTGCGCGGCATCTGGCGGAGCTTCCGCATGGTCCGGCGCGGCGGCGCGCTGAACGAGGACGACCTGGACATGCTGCTGGCCGGCCGTGGCCTGCTGGCGCGGCTGTTCCGCCCGCTGTTCCGGCTGGTGACCAAGAGCTGGCACATGTTCCCGATCGGCTTCCTGTTCGGCCTCGGGTTCGACACCGCGACCGAGGTCGGGCTGCTCGCGATCGCCGCCACCGAGGCCGCCGCGGGCCTTTCCCCCTGGCAGACGCTGGTGTTCCCCGCCCTCTTCACCGCCGGCATGGCGCTGGTGGATACGGCCGACAGCGTGATGATGGTCGGGGCCTACGGCTGGGCCTTCGTCAAGCCCATGCGCAAGCTCTGGTACAATCTCACCATCACCGCCGCCTCGGTGGTGGTGGCGGTGTTCATCGGCGGCATCGAGGCGCTCGGCCTCATCGGCGACCAACTCGGCCTCGATGACGGGTTCTGGCATCTGATCGGGCGCATGAACGACGACCTCGCGGATTTCGGCTTCGTGGTGATCGGCGTCTTCGCGCTGTGCTGGATCGTCTCGGCCCTGATCTACCGCTGGAAGCGCCTCGACGACGAGCCGATCCCGCTGCCGGTTCAGCGCTGACGCACGCCCCGACGCGGGGCCCTGGCGCAAACAGCAGCGACCGGCAGCCGGCTATTCCGCCGCTTGAACCACGCCCAAGCCATTGGCGGCGCGGAATTCCGCCGATGCGAACAGCACGCGGCGCAGATCGCCGATCGAGCCGCAGGCGAGATGCGCCTCGATGACCGAATCGGATTCCGGCGCGCGGCCGAGAATCCAGTGGAACGCACCCTGAACGTCCGCCGCGGTGACCGGACCCGGTTCGCTGCTGCGCCAGGCGGCCGGCGGCCTGGCCATGAGCTGCGGATAGACGGTGCGGAACTCGCTCGATTGCAGCAGCGTCCGCCGCAGATCGGCGGCGCCGAGACAGCGCTCATGCGCGGTGAACGCGGCCTCCGACTCCGGCTCCCGGCCGAAGATCCAGCGATAGGCGGCGGCGACCTCGTCGCGCGTCACCGCCTGGTTCGGCGCGCCGAGCCAGGCGAGCAGTTCCGCGTCCGGCCAGTCCAGGGCGACGAATTCGCGCGCCCGCGCGACGCCGCCGGTGCGGGCGACCCCGGTGCGGATATGGGCCCGCGCCGCTTCGACGTCCCCGCACAGCGAGGCCCGCATGGCGAGGGCGAGGTAGGCGTCGAGATACTCCGGCCGGTCGGCCACCAGCGCTTCCAGGGCCGCCCGGCTCTCCTCGACCTGGCCGAGTTCGTGCAGGGCGTCGGCATGCATCTGGCGCAGCGCCGGCCAGGCGTCCGCCGCCCCGAGAAACGGCTCCAGGACGGTGGCGACGCGGGCGAAATCGCGCCGGCTGGAAGCCCGCAGCGCCTCGTAGATCGCGCTCAGCCGCCCGGCCGGCACATCCGGGCTGGTCCAGGGGCCGTAGCCGAGATAGCGGGCATCCCGCCAGACCAGCGAGACGAATTCGGCGAACAGCGCCTGGTCGAAGAAGCGGCTGCCGGCGAGCGTGCGGGCGGTGAAGTCGGATCGGTCGATGGACGAGTAGCGCACCTCCGCCACGCCGGCCTGCAGCGCCGATTCGGCGGGTGCGAGGCGCGCGGCGGTGAAGACCCATTCCAGCGCGCGGCGCGGATCGCCGATCAGGTCCTCGTATTTCAGCACCAGCCGCCGCGCGACCGGCTGGACCAGCCATTTCTCGCTGAAGCCGACGGCGTAGAACGCTTCCGCGGCGAGGAAGTATTCCAGGTATTCGCGCGTGTGCGGAAGGCCGTGAAAGCGAAGGTCCAGCTCGTAGTTCGAGATCGCGCGCAGGGTCGGCTCGCGGATCTGCACCAGCACCACGTCCACATCCGCCGGCACCGGGTCCTGGAGCCGGAGATCGTGGCTCTTTTGCATGAACAGGACATGATCGGCGGCGAACTCGCCACGCCGGCGGCAGGGAATGGCGCCGCAGCAGCCCGGCTCGGTGTAGAACTCACAATAGTGGAACCGCTGGCCGAGCGCGGCGCGCAGCATCATTTCCAGGACATGATGCCCGGAACGCGGCTGCGAGACGCAGAAGATCGATGCGAGGGTCAACGCTGCCAGTCTCCTATGGGCCAGTCTCCTGTCGGCCAGTCGCCCTTGGCTGTGTCTCCCTTGGGTATGTCTCCCTTGGGTGTGTCTCCCACGGGGGGCCAGCCCGGCGGCCGGAGGGCCGGCGCGTGGGACGCGGGCATCCGGGCCCTGTAACCATGGAGCCACAGCATACGCGGGAAGGCAATCCGGCGCGTCCGCTGCCCCGGCGGGCCGGCTTCGTCGCAGCTTGATGATTGAATGCCGGTACGGTTCCCGGCATTGTGGCGCCATGCCATTGCAAGAGGCGCCCGAGATCCTGGCCCTGCCGCATGGCCCCGCCGCGGTCCATTGGCGACGCAACCGCCGCGCGCGGCGGATCAGCCTGCGTATCGACCCGCGCAGCGGCGCCGTCGTGGTGACGCTGCCGCCGCGGGCTGGCCGTGGCGCCGGCATGGCGCTGCTCATGGATCACGCCGCCTGGGTCGCCGAGCGGCTGGCGGCGCTGCCCTGCGCCCTCAGTTTCGCCGACGGCATTGCGGTGCCGATCGACGGCCGGCCGCACCGCATCTGCCATCGGCCGGATGCCGCCGGCGGCGCCTGGATCGAGCCCGGCGCACTCTGCGTCTCCGGCGACCGCGCCTTCCTCGCCCGCCGCGTCGGCGATTTCCTGAGGGCCGAGGCGCGCCGCCGCTTCGTCCCCCTGGTGGCGGCGAAAGCCAGCGCCGCCAGCCTGCCGATGCCGCGGCGCGTGAGCGTGAAAGACACGCGCAGCCGCTGGGGGAGCTGCTCGCCGGACGGCAGCCTTGCCTTCTCCTGGCGCCTGGTGATGGCCCCGCCCTTCGTGCAGGACTATGTCGCCGCGCACGAGGTCGCGCACCTGCGGCACATGAACCATGGCCCGCGCTTCTGGTCGCTGGTCGCTACGCTGGCGCCGCAGGCCGGCGCGGCCATGGCCTGGCTGCGGCAGGAAGGCCCGACGCTGCTCCGCATCGGGTAAGGCCGCGCCCGCCGCGCCGCCTTCGCTCTCCCCTTGCGCCGTCCGTCCCGTCCCTTGCGATCCCACCGTCGGCTGCCGATCTCTGTTCCAATGGCCCAAGGTACGGGGCACGAAGCCGGGAGGAGAGGCCAAGATGAAAGCCGTCGCCTACACCCATTGCCGGCCCGTCACCGCCGAGGACGCGCTCGTCGATCTCGATCTGCCGGACCCGCTGCCACACCGGCGCGACCTGCTCGTGGAGGTCAAGGCGGTCTCGGTCAATCCGGTCGACACGAAGCTGCGCCGCGCCGCGGATCCGGTGGGCGAGCCGCGCGTTCTCGGCTTCGATGCCGCCGGCATCGTCCGCGGACTGGGCCCGGACGTGGCGCATTTCGGCCTTGGCGACGAGGTGTTCTATGCCGGCTCCATTCTGCGCGCCGGCAGCAACGCCGAGCTGCAGGTGGTGGACGAGCGCGTCGTCGGCCGCCGCCCGCGGCATCTGTCCTGGAGCGATTCGGCGGCGGTGCCGCTGGTCGCCATCACGGCGTGGGAGATGCTGTTCGACCGGCTGGCGATCGGCAAGCTCGGGCCGGCGGCGGGCACGCTGCTGATCATCGGCGGCGCCGGCGGGGTCGGCTCGATGGCGATCCAGCTCGCCCGCCAGCTCACCCCGCTGCGCGTGATCGCCACCGCGAGCCGGCCGGAAACCCGGGCCTGGTGCCTGGAACTGGGGGCGCACGCGGTGATCGACCATCGCGGGGACATTCCGGCCCAGCTCGCGGCCGAGGGGGCGAAGAGCGTCGATCTCATCTTCTGCACCAACGCCAGCGAGCAGCATTTCCCGGCGATGGTGAAATCCATCCGCCCCCAGGGCCGCATCGGCCTCATCGACGATCCGCGCGGCATCGACATCCTGGAGCTGAAGCCGAAATCGGTATCGCTGCACTGGGAGGGCATGTTCACCCGCTCCTCGTTCGAGACCGAGGACATGATCGAGCAGCAGCATCTGCTCAATCGCGTCGCCGCCCTGCTCGAGGAGGGCAAGCTGAAGAGCCCGGTCGCCGAGCATTTCGGCCGCATCGAGGCGAAGGCGCTGCTGCGCGCGCACGCGCTGATCGAGAGCGGGCGCGCGCGCGGCAAGATCGTGCTGGAAGGATTCTGAACCCGCCGCCGCTGTGCGGGACATGAATCCTTCGTCACGATAACGGGTTATTCGTCCCTCGCCGCCTATGTTGAGGGTCGGCGCCACGCCGCGCGCTCATCGGGGAACCGCCATGCCGCTGTCGCTCGCCCTGCTCGGTCTTCCGGTCGCGGGCCTGGCCGCGCTCTATGTGCGCGACCGGCGGCAGACCCAGCACACCATCCTGCGCAACTACCCCGTCATCGGCCACGTCCGCTATTTCGCCGAGACCTGGGGCGAATATATGCGCCAGTACCATTACCTGCCGGACTGGGCGGAGCGGCCCTTCAGCCGGCTGGAGCGCTCCTGGGTCTATCGTTCGGCCAAGGGCGTCTCGAATCTCGTCAGCTTCGGCAGCGAGAACGTGCCCGCCTTCGTCTTCCGCAATCACCCGTTCCCGGTGCTGGACGAGGAGAAGCGGCCCTTCCCCGGCAAGCGCATCGGCATCACCGAAGGGCCCGGCGCCTGCCGCGAACCCTACCTCGCGCGCAGCTTCTTCAACATCAGCGGCATGAGCTATGGCGCCCTGAGCCACGCCGCCGTCAGCGCGCTCTCGCGCGGGGCGAAGCAGGCCGGCATCTGGCTCGCCACCGGCGAGGGCGGGCTCGCGCCCTATCATCTCGAGGGCGGCTGCGACGTCGTGATGCAGATCGGCACGGCGAAATATGGCGTGCGCGATGCCGCGGGAGACCTCTCCGAGGCGCGCGTGCGCGAGATCGCCGCCCGGCCGGAGGTGAAGATGTTCGAGCTCAAGCTGGCGCAGGGCGCCAAGCCGGGCAAGGGCGGCATCCTCCCCGGCGCCAAGGTGACGCCCGAGATCGCCGCCATCCGCGGCATCCCGGCCGGCCAGGACAGTATCAGCCCGAACCGGCACCGCGACATCGACAGCATCGAGGCGCTCGGCCGCTTCATCGACCGGCTGCGGCGCCTGTCCGGCAAGCCCGTCGGGGTCAAATTCGTCGTCGGCGGCCTGGAGTTCCTCGACGCCTGGTTCGCCGATTGCGTCGCCCATCCCGAGCACTGCCCCGACTATGTCCAGGTCGATGGCGGCGAGGGCGGTACCGGGGCAGCGCCGGCGCCGCTGATCGATTATGTCGGCCTGCCGATCACCGAGGCGCTGCCGGCCGTGGCCGCGGTGCGGGCGCGGCACGGGCTGGTCGATCGGCTGCGCATCGTCGCCTCCGGCAAGCTGATCACGCCGGACAAGGTCGCCTGGGCGCTGTGCATGGGGGCGGATTTCGTCGTCAGCGCCCGCGGCTTCATGTTCAGCCTCGGCTGCATCCAGGCGATGAAGTGCGGCAGCGGCCAGTGCCCAACCGGGGTGACGGCCGCCGACCCGCGCCTGATCGCGGGGCTCGACCCCGCCGACAAAGGGGTGCGCGTGGCGCGCTATGCGACCCGGGTGCGCGAGGAGGTCGAGATCATCGCCCATTCCTGCGGCCTCCCCGACCCGAGCGGGTTCACCCCGGCCCATGTCACCGCGATCGAGCGCGGCGTCGGCGGCTTCCGCGCCGCCGACGGCTGAGCCGCCCTCAAGCGCCCGTCCAGGCCTCGATCCCCGCCAGATCCACCGCCGCGAGCTCCGCCGGGGACCAGCGCGGCGTGCGGTCCTTGTCCACCACCATCGCCCGCACGCCCTCGGCGAAGTCCGGATGGCGGGTGACATGGCCGGTCAGCGCCAGCTCCGCGGCCAGGCACTGCGCCAGCGTGCGGTCGGCGCCGTGGCGGACGATGGCGAACGACCAGGCGAGCGAGGATGGCGACATCCGGTCGAGCGTCGCCAGCGTCTCCGCCGCGAAGTCGGTGCCCTCGGCGGCGAGAGCGGCGCGGATCGCGGCCGGGCCCGGGGCGGCGAAGCAGCGGTCGATCGCGGCGCGGTGCGGCGCCAGCGAAAAGGGCGGCAGCGGCTCGGCGAACTCGGCCAGCACGGCGACCCCGTCCTCGGCCAGCGCGCGCGACAGGGCCGGCAGGCGCTCGCGGCGCACGAAATGGGTCGCGAGCCCGGCATGGACGGCATCGGCGCCGTTCATGCGCGCTCCGGTGAGACCGAGATACAGGCCGAGCCGGCCGGGCAGACGCGGCAGGAAGTGGCTCGCGCCGACGTCGGGAAAGAAGGCGATCGCCGTCTCCGGCATGGCGAATTGCGCCGCCTCGGTGGCGACCCGGTAGCGCCCGTGCACCGAGACCCCGATGCCGCCGCCCATGCAGATGCCATCCACCAGCGCGACATAGGGCTTCGGGTAGGCGGCGATGACGGCGTTGAGGGCATATTCGGCGGCGAAGAACGCCTCCACCGCCTCCGTCTCGCCGGCCAGCGCGTGCGCGCGCACGGCCCGGATGTCGCCGCCGGCGCAGAAGGCGCGCCCCCCGGCGCCCTCGATCACCACCGCGTGCACCGTGGGATCATCCCGCCAGGTGGCCAGCGCGGTGTCGATGAGGCGGATCATCTGCGGGTCGAGCGCGTTCAGCGCCTTGGGGCGGTTGAGCACGATCCGCCCCAGCCTTCCGTCATGGGTGGCAATGACGCTTGGCTCCAGGTTCAGCATGCGCCGTCCTTAACCTCACTGTCTGGCCGTCTCGTCGGCCGTGTCTCTCGCCGCCGGGCTATAGCGGCGGGCTCCGCGGCAGGGAAGTGCAGCCGGCGTTTGCCTCCTGCTAACCTCTTGATGGTCTCATGGCCGTATGTCCGCGCATGTGGCCGAGACCGCCGAGATCGAGCGCCTGCTGGGCGCGGATGGGGACGCGCGCCTCGCGCCCGACCCGGTGACCGGGCTCGACCGCTATGGCTGCGCGCCCTGGCCGCGCGCGGTGATCGGGTTCGGCTCCTGCACCGCCTCCACCATCTCCGCGGCCGGCTTCGCCGCCGCCGGCCGCTGCCTCGATGCACTGCGCGCGGCCGCCGCGCGGCGCGGATGGGAGACGGCGCGGGCCGCCGCCGCCGCGCGGCTGGCGGCGGAGATCCTGGCCCATTTCGGCGTCGCCGACATCGCCGATGCGGTCCTCACCCCCTCGGGCAGCGATGCGGCGCGGATCGCCACCGGGCTGCTCGCCGCCGCCGCCCCGGAGGCGCGCTGGGACACGGTGCTGATGGCCGCCACGGAGACGGGCAGCCTGGTGCCGGAAGCGGCGCGGGGGGCGCATCCGCAGGCGACGCTGCGCCATATCGCCCTGCGCGAGCCGGACGGAAGGCCGCGCCGGCCCGCCGCCGTGACGGCGGCGACAGAGGCTGCCGTCGCGGCGGGGGGCGGGCGGTCGATCGTCCATCTCATCGATGGCTCCAAGACCGGGCTCACCGCCCCGGGCCTCGCCGCCGCGGCGCGCATCCAGGCCCGCCATCCCGGCACCGAGATCGTCGTCGATGCCTGCCAGGCGCGGCTGCCCGCCGCCCGGCTGCGACGCTATCTGGAACAGGGCTGGCCGGTCCTCGTCACCGGCTCGAAATTCTACGGCGGGCCGCCCTTCTCCGGCGCCGTGCTGCTGCCGCGCGCGCGGCGGCTCGGCAGCCAAGGGGGCGAACAGAGCGACACCGCCCCGGGCGTGCTCTGCCGCTGGGCGGCGGCGGTGGCGGAAATGCACGCCTATGCCGCGCTCCCGGACGCGGAGCACCGCGCGCGCCGGCGGCGCCTCGCGGCGGCGCTGCGGGCGGAATTCGCCGCCGATCCGCGCTTCGAGCCGCTGCCGCCGGCGGCGGCGGCGGCGGAGCAGAGCATCTTCACCTTCGCGCTGCGCGAATCCGCCACCGGCGACCGCTTCGATCTGGCCACGCTGGGGCGCATCCATCGGCAGATGAACCAGGATCTCGGCGCCAGCCTCGGCCCGGTGGCGCGCCCCGCCTGCCAGATCGGCCAGCCGGTGCTGGCCGGCGCGGTGCCGGCGCTGCGCATCGCCTTCGGCGCCCGCGAGGCCAGCGTGGCGGAACTCCGGGCCTGCCTGGCGAAGCTCCGCCTGCTGGCCGATCACGTGGCGGCGCTGGCAGCCTGAATCGCGCGCCGGCGCTCAGCCGGACCGCGGCTCGGCCGGAAAAAAGCGCTGCCCGATCTGGCGCGAATGGCCGCGGAACTCGGCGATGACCCCGCCATCCTGGCGCATCACCCGCACATCGTAGATACCGCTGCGCCCGGCGCGGACCCGCTCGCCGGCCTCGGCGATCAGGCGTTCGCCGAGATGGGCCGGGCGCAGGAAGGTGATCGCGCCCTCGCGCGCCACGGTGCGCTCGTTGTAGCTGTTGCAGGCATAGGCGAAGGCGCAATCGGCCAGGGTGAAGATGTAGCCGCCATGGCAGAGGCCGTGGCCGTTCACCATGTTCGCCGTCACCACCATGCTCACGCGCGCCGCGCCGGGGGCGATGCGCTCCAGCGTCACGCCCAGCGCCTGGCTCGCATGGTCGTCCTGGAACATCGCCTCGGCGCAGGCCTGCGCCAGCGCCTGCGGGTCGTGGGGCGGCTCCGTCATCGCGCCTGCCCGGTGAAGCGCGGCGGCCGCTTTTCGAGGAAGGCGCGCACCCCCTCGGCGCAATCCGGCGTGCGCGCAGCCTGGCACTGCAGGTCCCGCTCCAGGGCCAGTTGCGCATCGAGCCCGTTGCTCTCGGCGGCGTCGAGCGCGCGCTTGATCAGCGCGATCGCCTGCGTCGGCTGGGTGGCGAGATGCGCGGTGAGGCGCTCGGCCTCGCCGGCGAGCGCGTCGTCGTCGACGGCGCGCCAGATCATGCCCCAGGCCTCCGCCTGCTCGGCGCCGACCGGCTCGCCGAGCATGGCCAGCGCCCGGGCACGCGCGGCACCGACGAGGTGGGGCAGGAAGAAGGTGCCGCCCGAATCCGGCACCAGGCCGATGCGCACGAAGGCCTGGATGAATTTCGCCGACCGCGCGGCGAGCACGATGTCGCAGGCGAGCGCCAGCGACGCGCCGGCCCCGGCGGCGATGCCGTTGACGGCGCAGACGACCGGCAGCGGGATGGCGCGCAGGCGGCGGACCAGCGGATTGTACAGCCGCTCGATGACGGCGCCGGGATCGAGAATGACCGCGCCGCCTTCCGGCACCTCGCCGAGATCCTGCCCGGCGCAGAAGCCGCGCCCGGTGCCGGTGATCAGCAGCGCGCGGCAGCCAGGGTCGGCGGCTGCGTCGTCGAGGGCCTGGATCAGCCCTTCGAGCAGGGCGCCGTTCAGGGCGTTGATCTTCTCCGGCCGGTTGAGCACGAGCCGGCGATAGCCCTCGCGGGGCTCGATCAGGAGAGGCGCGGTCATCGGGTCCTCCGCAGACAGCGATCAGACGACGTGGCGGGCGCGCAGGTCGGCGATCTCATCGTCGCCATAGCCGAGCGCGCGCAGAACGGCGTCGGTGTGCTCGCCCGGCGCCGGCGTGGCATAGTCGAGGTGCCAGTTGGTGCGGCTCAGCGTCATCGGCTGGCCGACCAGCTCGATGCGACCGAGCTCGGGATGCTCCACCGGCGCCGCGATGCCGAGATGGCGCACCTGCGGATCGGCGAAGACCTCGTCGATGCGGTTGATCGGCCCCGAGGGCACGCTCGCCGCGTTCAGGGTCGCCACCCATTCGGCCGAGCTGCGCGTGCGGGTGATGGTCTCGATCGCGGCATTCAGCGCGTCGCGGTTGCGCGAGCGGTCCTTGTCGGTGGCATAGGCAGGGTCGGCGGCCAGTTCCGGCGCGCCGAGCGCGATGCAGAGGCGCTGGAACATCTCCCGCCCGGAGGCGGCGATGTTGATGTGCCCGTCGCGCGTGGCGAAGACGCCGGTGGGGATGGAGGTCGGGTGGTTGTTGCCCGCCTGGCCCGGCACCTCCTGCGCGATCAGCCAGCGCGCGGCCTGGAAGTCGAGCATGGCGATCTGGGCCGCGAGCAGCGAGGACTGCACCCACTGGCCCTGGCCCGAGACCTCGCGCTCGAGCAGGGCGAGCAGCACGCCCATGGCGGCGAAGATGCCCGCGGTGAGGTCGGCCACCGGGATGCCGACCCGCACCGGCCCCTGTCCCGGCAGACCGGTGATCGACATCAGCCCGCCCATGCCCTGCGCGATCTGGTCGAAGCCCGGCCGATCGCGATAGGGGCCGTCCTGGCCGAAACCGGAAATGGAGGCATAGACCAGGCGCGGATTGAGCAGGCGCAGCGTGTCGTAGTCGATGCCGAGCCGGTGCTTCACGTCGGGGCGGTAATTCTCCACCAGAACGTCGGCGCCGAGCACCAGGCGCTTGAGGATCTCGACCCCTTCCGGCTGCTTGAGATCGAGCGTGATGCTGCGCTTGTTGCGGTGGAGATTCTGGAAGTCCGGACCGAGGCGCTCGCCACCGAGCGCATCACCGCCGGCGGGATTCTCGACCTTGATGACATCCGCACCCCAGTCGGCGAGCTGGCGCACCGCGGTGGGGCCGGCACGCACCCGCGTCAGATCGATCACCTTGAAGCGGGCCAGCGGGGATTCCGGCATGGATGGATGTCTCCGTGTGGCGGTTGCGGCGTCGGCCGCTACTCCCCGCGCCAATGCGGCGGGCGCTTGTGCAGGAACGCGTCGATGCCTTCGTGGAAGTCGCGGCTGAGATAGCAGCTCAGGGCGAGATCGCGCCCGTCCTCGACGGTGACGCGCGGGCGCAGCCGGCGCAGCGCCTCGCGCGTCGCACGCAGCGTCAGCGGCGCGTGTTCGAACATGCGGCGGGCCAGATATTCGGCATGCTGGATCGCGTCCAGCGGCGTCTCCATCACCAGCCCCATCGCCAGGGCTTCCTGGGCGGAGACCAGGCGGGCGGTGAAGATCATGTCCGCCAGCCGGCCGGCGCCGATGAGTTGGGTCAGGCGCGCGAAGACCGGCATCGAGAGGCAGTTGCCGAGGGTGCGCGCGATCGGCATGCCGAACACCGCATTCGGCGAGCAGATGCGCAGATCGCAGGCGGCGGCGATGACGAGCCCGTCACCGACGCACGCACCCTGGATCGCGGCGACGGTCGGCACGCGGCAGGTCTCGATCGCGTCGAGCAGCCGGGCGGTGCGGTTCTGGAAGTCCATCACCTCCTGCTCCTGGTGCAGCGCGCGCTCCGAGTCGACATCGCTGCCGGCCAGGCCGGTGAAGGAGCGGAACTGCGAGACATCGATCCCCGCCGTGAAGGCGCGCTCCCCGGTGCCGGTGACGATCAGCGCGCGCACGTCGGTGTCGGCGTTCACCTGGTCGCAGATTTCGAGCAGCCGCTGCTGCATCTCGAATGTCAGGGCGTTGCGCGCCTCGGGCCGATTGAAGACGACATAGCCGATGCCGTCGCGCTTGCGGAAAACGAGGTCGTCACTCTTGCTCATCGATC
>JAKAZO010000041.1:0-1561 GCA_021815825.1 Pseudomonadota bacterium | reverse complement strand
GCCGCTCGGCGGCCCGATCAGGGCGCGGCGCCCGGGCAGGCGCAGGCACGGAACGCGGCGTCGGTCACCGTCGCCGTGGCGCAGCGATAGGCCGCGACGCTGGCCGGGCCGGCCAGCCCCTCGCGCTCGGGCAGCGGCCAATAGGCCAGGCGGAAGGTGGCGAACCGGCGCAGCCACTCGAGCCGCGTCGCACCGTCCCCGGCCAGGCGCGGCAGCAGCCGGCGCAGCGCCGCAGTGTCCGGACGCGGCAGGGCATAGGCGGCGGTGAATGGCGCGCCCGCCCGCCATGCCGCCGTCGCCGCGTCGGCGCCGGCGAGGTTGGCGAGAAACTGGGTCTCGGTATCGCGCACGCCTTCGGCGTCGTAGGTGATCACCTGGAAGGCGGGGTTCTGGCCGAAGATCGGGCTCAGACCCGGCAGGCCGAGCAGCGCCACGGCGTCCTCCCCGCTGCCGACCAGCCGGAACGTTTCCATGTGCGTGTGCCCGGCCAGGACCGCAGCCAGCGTCGGCGCATGGGCGCGGACGAGGGCGAGGAAGCGCTCGAGCGCCTCGGGCTGCCACATGTCGACCGGGTCGGCCGTGCAGAGCCCGGCCTGCAAGGTGGCGTAGGCGTCGATGCCGGGCGGAATGTGCATCAACAGCCAGACCCGCTCGCCAGCCGCGCTGGCGGCGTCGAGGCGCGCGGCCAGCCACTCCAGCGTGCGCCGTGCCGGCGCTCGATCGTCCCCGCCGCCGCAGCGGTCATGATAGCGCGCCGACAGCACGACGCTGTCGAGGCCGATGATGCGCGCATGGGCGAGGGTCGGGTGCGGGATGTCGTAGTTGCCATCAGCGTCCCACGCCGGGGCGAGATCGGGCGCAAGGGCGGCGTCGCCGGCGAGCATCTCGCGCAGCGTCGGCAGCAGGCCGGCGAGGAACGCGCCGCCGGGTTCGAGCGCATAGTCGCCGCAATCGGAATCGTTGTTGCCGAGCACCGGCAGGATCGGCACCGCGGGAAAGCGCCGCGCCAGGTCGAGCGCGAGGAAGCGCACGGTCTTGAGGGCGAAGCGGCGCAGGGCCTGGGGCGAGTGGTCCGACGCGGCGGTGGCGAAACGGGCGCCGAGGCCGTGGACGAGAAAATCGCCGGTGAAGAGGATCATGTCCGGCCGCGGCAGCACCGCCTGCATGCGCGCCAGCGCCGACTGCCAGAGCGGCCAGGGCGTATCGTGGCCGAAGGCGCCGAGGGGGGGGCCGGCCGGCGCGGCATGCTCGAACAGCGCGCCCCAATCCTCCACCGCCGCCGCGGCGAGCGCATCGGCCAGCGCCGGGTCGGCGAGAGGGTCGAAATGAATGTCCGACAGCGCGAGCGCGCGCCCCGCTCCGCCCGTCTGCGCCAGGGCCGGCGCGAGCCCGAGCAGCGCCAGCAGGGCGAATGCCGCGCCGAGCGTCCGCCACCATCGCGCCATGCTGCCCGGTCCCCCGCCGCCCCGCGGGAGCATAGCGGCCGGGGGGTGGCAGGCAAGAGCGGTTCTGGACGCGGCCGCCGCGCTGGGCGATGCTGCGTCCCGCCAGAGCGTGGGAG
>JAKAZO010000121.1 GCA_021815825.1 Pseudomonadota bacterium | reverse complement strand
TTGATCCACGTCAATGACCTGATCTTCAAACGCGCCTAGCCGAACCTCGCGTCCGGAGGCTGTAACGGAAAGGGACATGCCGGAAATGAGGGCTTTATGCCGATGGGCGGCGACCGTGAGTGCCACTGTCTCGCTGCTCCCTGCCGGGGCGTGGGCCCAGACCCCGGCCGGACCCTACGGCTACGGCCCGCAAATGATGTGGGGGTGGGGATGGTACGGCATGATCCTTGGACCATTGTTCATGATCCTTATGCTCGCCGTGGTCATCGCGGCCGTCGTGCTCGCAGTTCGGTGGCTCGGCGGCCCTTGGCAAGCGCCGCTGCACCATTCACCGCCGGGTCGGACGGCGATGGACATCCTCAATGAGCGCTTCGCGCGCGGCGAGATCGATCAGGCCGAGTACGAAGCGAAGCGGCGCCTGATCTCCCAGGGCTGATCCGCGCCAGCAGCGCAAGCGGGATACGGTCGGCCTCCTGACCAAAAGCGGTGACGCAAGCGCGACCGACGGGACGAGGCGATGCCTTCGGCCTGCGGCTCGCGACCAGAGGGCGCGTCCCCGTCGCCGACCCGGGCCGCATTCGTCGAACCGTCGCACGAGCGGACGCATATGCCGGTTGCGCTCTGTTAGCGCCGCTCCCATGCAACCCGCATTAACGTCACGACAATCCGCCCCCCCGCACGCAGACTGCCACGCAGCGAACCGGCTACCTTCGACTGCCCCCCCGCCCGGCGGCGATACGGCAGCGGCACCTCCAGGACCCGAAGCCCTGCTTGGGCGGCCAGCATTTGCATCTCCAGGTTCCAGCCATAGCCCATCTCGCGCATCGCCAGGCGGTCCAGCGCGTCGCGGCGGATCGCCCGGAAGGCGCACATGTCGGTGTACGGGACGCCATACAGCAGCCGCATCGCCATCCCGGCGAGCCGCCCGGCCAGCACCTGGTGCCAGGCCATCGCACCGGCCTCACGGCCTCCGAGAGTGCGGGTTGCGAGCACGAAATCCCGCGCCCCGTCCGCGATCGGCCCGACGAGTTGCGCCATCAGGTCGGCCCGGTCGGCCCCATCGCCGTCCAGGAACACCAGGATCGTGCTGGCCGGATCAGCCGCCGCGGCGCCGGCGGAGCAGGCCCGCCCATAGCCTCGCCCGGCCGCCAGCACCCGCGCGCCGGCCGCCGCGGCCTCGGCCAGCGTGGTGTCGCTGCTGCCGCCGTCCGCCACGATCACCTCCCGCACCAGCGGGCGCGGGAGTTCGGCGATCACCCCTGCGATCGTCTCCGCCTCGTTCAGGGTCGGGATCACGACCGAGACGATGCCGGCCTGTTTTTCCATCGCCGCCTGCCGTGTTGTGCCAAGCCCCTGTAGCCTGCCAGGATGAGCGTCATGACCGACCGAGTGGCCCTCCCGCCGATCCTCCGTGCCAAGCATCCTGCCGCGCCCTCCGTCTTCCGGCCGGGGAACCTCCTGCGCGAGGCCCGGCGACAGAAGAACCTTGCTGAAACAAGCGTTCCCGAGATCTGCGTCCTCGACCCCGACGGCGACCTTGAAGCGGAACTTCGCCGCGTCGGCCGAGCACGCATGGACCCGGATTGGCCCTGTTACCACACGACGCTCAGCCGTTTCTCGGTCGATGGCGAGAAGTTCGGTGTGCTTCCCCGAGCCGTGGGCGCATCCTTTGCCGTCCTTGAAGCCGAGCAGCTGTTCGCCTCTGGCTGCCGCCTGCTGCTCAGCGTCACGTCCGCCGGCCAGATCGCTGATCTCGGTCCCACGCCCTATTTCATCCTGATCGATCGCGCGCTCCGAGACGAGGGCACCAGCTATCACTACCTTCCGCCCGCCACCTTCGCGGCCGCCGACGCGGCGCTGGCGAATGCCGTGCACTCAGCAGTGCAGGGCCTGCCTTTCCCGGTCCTTCGCGGCGCCACATGGACCACCGACGCCCCGTTCCGGGAGACGGAGGCCGCGATCGCCGCCGCTGCCGCGCAAGGGGCCTTGGCCGTAGAGATGGAAGCTGCGGCCCTTTACGCCTTCGCCCAGGCGACCGGCCGGGCCGTGCTATGCTTTGCCCACGTCACGAATCAGATGGCCCAGACCGCTGGCGATTTCGAGAAAGGCGAGGCCAACGGCACGACCGACCTCCTCCACTTGCTCGCCGCCACGGCCCAGGCCTGGCGCAGTCACGCGCGAAAGATCGACCATGCGACCGAACCCGGTTGACGACGCGATCGCCTTCCTGACCAAGCCTGCCTGGACCACGCCAGTCTTCTGGCTTCTGCTGCTGGGCAGCATCGTCATCGCGCTGCGCGCCTGGCGCGGCCTGCCGGGTCAACGGCGGCTCCACGACGCGGCAATCTGGCTGCTGCGCCTCTTGGTCGGGATCATGTGGTGGCAGCAATCGCTGTGGAAAATCCCACCCGATGAGGGCGGGCTGATCTATTGGATGAAGCAGGAAGTGGCGCACGCTGCCATCGCCCTGCAAGCGACCTTCGTCGCCCAGATCGTATTGCCGCGCATAGCCGTGTTTGGCCCGGCGGTGTACGCGATCGAGGTTGGAATCGGAGCCTCCTTGATGCTCGGCCTGTTCACCCGCGGCTTCGCGTTGCTCGGCATCGCCATGGCAGTCAATCTCTGGCTCGGTCTCTACTCCGCGCCGGGCGAATGGCCCTGGACATACATGTTCCTGGTCATTCTCATGGCCCTGTTCGCCGTCGATCCGCCGGGCCGCTGTCTTGGGCTCGACGCGTCGTGGCGTCATCGGCTGCGGGACGGGGCGCTGCTCCGGCTGCTTGCGTGAGTCCGAAGGCAGGCGAACGGACCCGACCCGAATGATGCCGCCATCGGGATCCTGCGCGGTCGCGGTCATGGCCAAGACGCCTCGGCCAGGGCATGTGAAAACCAGGCTCGTTCCGCCGCTCACGGCCGAAGAAGCCACCGCGCTCAACGCAGCCTTCCTGTACGATATCACCGCCATGATTGCGTCGGTCGGACGCAACCTCGCGGTCAGCGGCTTCGTTGCCTATGCGCCGGCGGACGGCGAGGCGCTGTTCGACGGGAAGCTGGCACCGCAAACCGGCCTCGTGCTGGCGGATGGATCCGTGCCGTTGCCCCCGGAAATCTCGGGCATCGGCCGGTCCCTGGTCCAAGCCATGCGCAGCCTGCTGGGGCGTGGCTTCGATGCGGTGTGTCTGGTCAATTCGGACAGCCCGACCTTGCCGGCCGCGATCCTGGCGCAGGCGGTGGCGGCGCTCGCCGATGGACGGCAAGTGGTGCTGGGGCCGGCCGAGGACGGCGGATACTACCTGATCGGCGTCCCCGCCGCGCTGGCGGCCCGCGCCGAGGCATTATTCCGCGACATCCCCTGGAGCACGCCGGGCGTGACCGCAGCCACCCTTGCCCGCGCCGCCGAGGTGCCGCTCCAGGTCCTGTCCCTGCCGGTGTGGTACGACGTTGACGACGCCGCTTCCCTGCGGCGGCTGGCGGTCGAACTCGCCGACCGCACTGGCCTCACCGCTGGGTTCGCTCCGCAGACAGCGGAGATCATCGCGCGCCTCGGGCTCGGCCGGCGTCTGGCCGATCCGATCCGTTGAACGCCAAATCGGCGCGTGCGGCGGGGTTCCAGCTTGGCGCGCTCGGCCTCGGGCTGGTAGCGCTGACGGCCCTCGGGCTGGCGGTGGTGGCCGGGCGGCCGGCGGGTAATCCGGGGCCGGGGCGCACCTTGGATGTGGTGCTGATAGAGCTGGCCGCGGGGCTGCTGTATCTGGCCGCAGCCGCGCTGGTGGTGCGCCGGCCACTGCCGGCGGGTGCGGTCTGGATCGTGCTCGCCGCGGCATTGGCGATGCGGGCGCTGCTGCTGCCGATCGCACCGCCGCTGTCATCGGATCTGTATCGCTATGTCTGGGACGGTCGGGTGCAGGCGGCGGGGATCAATCCGTATCGCTTCATCCCAGCCGACCCGCGGCTCGCGTTCCTGCGCGACCATGCCGTGTTCCCCCACATCAATCGCGCCCACACCGCGCGGACGATCTATCCCCCCACCGCCGAGGCAGTGTTCCGCCTCGCCGCCTGGATTGCCCCGGGGGTGGCGGGCATGAAGGCGGTGATGCTGGGGTGCGATCTGGTGGTGATCGCCGGCCTGGTCGCCCTGCTGCGCCTCGCCGATCGGCCGCCCGCGCAGGTGCTTCTCTATGCCTGGGCGCCGATGCCGGTGTGGGAATTCGCCGGCAACGGCCATGTCGATGCCCTGGCAGCGGCGTTCGTCACCCTGGCGCTGCTTGCCGCCGCGCGCGCTCGGCGCGGTCTGGCCGGCGCGCTGCTCGCCGCCGCGACTCTGGTCAAATTCCTGCCCGCCGCGATCGCGCCGGCCTTCTGGCGGCGCTGGGACCTGCGGCTGGTCGGTGTGTTCGTGGCGACGATCGGGTTGCTCTACGCGCCCTACCTCGGCGTTGGCGCGCGCGTCCTTGGCTTCCTGCCCGGCTACGCGGCGCAAGAAGGGCTGTTGTCCGGGCGCGGCGTGTTCCTGCTCGATCTGCTGCGGCTGGTGGCGCCGCTGCCGGGCTGGGCGGGCGCCGCCTATACGGCCGCACTGGCGGCGATCCTGGCGGCGTTGGCACTGGCCTACGGGTTCGGGCCACCGCTGCCGGCCGCCCCGCCGGACCGGGTGCGGGTGCTGGCGCGCCAGGGGGCGGTGCTCGGGACGGTCGCGCTGGTCGGGGTTTCGCCGCATTATCCCTGGTATTTCGGCTGGCTGGTGCCGCTGGTTTGCCTCGCGCCGGCGCCGGCCCTGCTTTACCTTGTCGGCGCCAGCGTGCTGCTTACGCTCGATCCGGTGCACCATCTCGGCATCGCCGCCCTGGTCTATCTGCCGACCGCCGCGCTGGCCTCGGGATCCTGGCTGGCCGTGAGGAGACGCCGATGAGCCTGCCCGACCCGCGCCGCTACTTCGAGGCCGTCCGCACGCGCGCGCCCGAGGCAGCGGCAATGCCCGTCTGCCTCTATCTGGAGGTCACCAATCGCTGCAACCTGCTGTGCGAGACCTGCCCACGCACGTTCGAGGCGCTGGAACCCCCGGCCGATATGGACTGGGATCTGTTCACCCGTATCGTTGACCAGGTGCCGGGCCTCGCGCGGGCGGTGCTGCACGGGGTGGGCGAGCCGATGCTGGTGCGCGCGCTGCCGCGCATGGTACGCTACCTCAAGGATCGCGGCACCTACGTGCTGTTCAACACGAACGGTACTTTGTTGTCGCCGCGTCGCGGGCGCGAGCTGATCGCGACGGGGCTCGACGAGCTGCGCGTATCGCTGGATGCAGCCTCCCCGGAAGGGTTCCTGCGCGTGCGCGGGAAGCCTTTGTTCGGGCGCATCCTTGCGAATTTGCGTGCCTTCACGGCGTTGCAGCGGGAGATTGGCGCCACGACCCCGCGGGTTTCGCTATGGCTTACCGGGCTGCGCGAGACCCTGGCGGAACTGCCGGCATTCATCCGTCTGGCGGCCGATGTCGGGGTGGCGGAGGTCTATCTGCAGCGCCTGGTCTATGACGATGCCGGCCGCGGCCTCGCCCGACCCGACCAAGCGCTGTTTGCGAGCGTAGCCGCGGAGGAAGACGCGGTGATCGCGGAGGCCACCGCCCTGGCGACACAGCTCGGCGTACGGTTCGATGCTTCGGGCGCAACCGAGCCGGGGCTGTCGTTGCAGGCGGGTCCGGGTCCACAGCCGTGGTCCGGGTGCCGACGGCCATGGTCGCTCATGTATTTCACTGCGCACGGCCGTGCGCTGCCCTGCTGCATAGCACCGTTTTCCGCGCGCGGGTACGCGGGCTACACGTTGGGCGACGCGACCCAGGAAACCCTGCGCGAGATTTGGAACGGAGCGGCGTACCGGGGCTTCCGGGAAGGGCTGCTCGGCGACACGCCGCCGGCGCCCTGCGCAGGGTGCGGGGTGCGGTGGAGCTTGTGAGAAGCTGGGTCATGGTCTGTCGGATCCTGGCGAGCGAGGTAACTTGCGGTCGCGCGAGTGTATTTGTGGCATCACCACCGGGCAACCCGGAAATCACTGAAGGTCTCGCGTCGCGCGAGTTCAGTACGGACCAGGGTGATG
>JAKAZO010000120.1 GCA_021815825.1 Pseudomonadota bacterium | reverse complement strand
GCGTTCATCACCACCGCGTGCGCCTCGACGAGCGCGGCGAACGGCGCGGGCAGCTCGCGCGCACCCACCGCCGCGCCGGCGCGCGCCAGCCGCGCGGCCACGGTCTCCAGCAGCGCGGCGGTCTCCGGCGCGGCATGCGCCCAGGTCGGCGAGCGGCACAGCCCGATGCGCGGCGCCCGCTCCGGCCGCTGGTCAGGATCGCCGAGATCGATCCCGGCGACGGCGCCGGCGAACAGGGCACAGTCCGCGACGCTGCGGGCGATCACGCCGATCGTGTCGAGGCTCTCCGCGGCGAGCTTCATCCCCGCCCGGCTGATGGTCCCGAAGCTCGGCTTGTAGCCGACGACGCCGCAGAAGGCCGCCGGGCGGATAATGCTGCCGGCGGTCTGGGTGGCGAAGGCGAGCGGGAAGAAGCCGGCGGCCACGCCCGCGGCCGAACCGGAGGAGGAGCCGCCAGGCGTGCGCGCGGGGTCATGCGGGTTGGCGGTCGGGCCGGGATGGCGGTTGGCGAATTCGGTGGTCACGGTCTTGCCGATCACCACGCCACCCTCGGCGCGTGCCCAGGCGACGGCGGCGGCGTCCGCGCGCGGCCGATAGCCGGCCCAGATCGGCGAGCCGTAGCCGGTCGGCATGTCGGCGGTGTCGAGGATATCCTTGACCCCGATCGGCAGCCCGTGCAGCGCGCCCGGCCTGGCACCGGCGGCGGCGAGCCGGGCGGCGTCGGCATCGAAATGGGCGAAGACACGCAGCGACGGTTCGCGCGTGCCGATCCGCTCCAGGCAGGCCTCCATCAATTGGGCAGGGGCGAGGCGACCGGCGCGGATGCGCTCCAGCGCCGCGGTCGCGCTCAACGCGGCAGGATCGGTCATGCAGTCCTCCCATTCGCCGCCGCCGGGCTGGCGCCCGGGGCCGATCGGCTCCATGCTTGTCGCATGGACCGAATGGACTCGTCACCTGTCGGGGATCCCGCGATCGCGGTGCGCACCGCGCGTGACGGCAGCCGGGCCTTTCTCATCGGCCTGCCACCGCAGGCGCTCCCTCCGGTGGCCCCCGGCGATCTCGCCACCGCCTGGAAACTGGCGCGGACGGCAGCGCTCCTGGAGCACGCTGGCGCTGCGTGCGATCTGCGCTTTCTCGGCGCCGACGGCGCCACCACGGATCTCGCCCTGGCGGATCCGGATGCCCGTTGCTGGGCCGCCGCCGTGGACAGTGTGGCCGGCATGAACACGCGCTACGGGCTCTCGCTCAGCCTGCGCCTGCTGGCGCTGATCGATCTGCTGCGGTGCCACCGCTGGGCCGATGACCTGCTGGTGCTGGACGCCGAGGGCGCGACCCTGCACGCACGCCTGCTGGACGCGGCGGCAACCCTGCCCCTGGACGCAGCGGCGCGCTTCGACAACACCGCTTTCCGCGCCCGCTGCATGCCGAGCGGGCTTGCAGGCGAGCCGATTTCTGGAGCCGCCCCATGATCCGTCCCGTCTTTCTCCTGCTCGCGCTGGCACCCGCATTCGCCGCTGGCTGCGCACGTCACACCACGAACGAGTCCGGCGGCGATGACCGCGCCCAGGTCGAAGCCGATTGCGCCGCTCGCGCCGACAGCATCGTATCGCGCCAGAATCCGGCCAATATCTACGCCAACGACACGTTCGAGAATCGGACCAAGAACACGCCACTCTCGTCTAATGGCATCGTCGCCGACCCGAGCCAGGGCCTGGCGCAGCGCTACGACCGTTCGCAGGCCTACACCAACTGCCTGATCGAGCACGGCATCACCCTCGTGCCGAACCCCGGCGCGCAGACCAACCCGTCGAACCAGTGACCATTTCCTTCAGACCAGTCAGGGATCTTCCACGATGAGCCGGATCATCCGTACCGAAGCCAACCGCATCCTGTCGCAGGCCGTGGAATATCACGGCTTCGTTTTTCTGCAGGGCTGCGTGGCGAAAACGCTGACCAAGGACATCAGGGGCCAGACCGAGGAGGTGCTGGCGCAGATCGACCAGCTGCTTGAGACGCATGGGACCGACAAAACGCGGCTGCTCTCGGCGCAGATCTGGCTCAAGGACATCCGCGACCGTGAGGCGATGAACGAGCTCTGGTCCGCCTGGCTGCCCAATGCCGGCGCCCCGGCGCGCGCCTGCGTCGAGGCCAACATGGCCGACCCGCGCGTGCTCGTGGAGATCATGATCACCGCCTGTAAATGATGCACCGAGGCAACGCCCGATGCCACGGGCGTTGCCTCTTTCCACGGATGCCAATCGGCCAGCCCCGTCGCCGGCACCGTCGCGAGCCCCCCGTGGCCGGCGGCACGGCCGGAGCGGCCAGGCGCGCTGGGCAGCGCTTGACTCGCCCTGCCGGTTTCGTGAGAGTCCCCGCCACGCGCCCGAACGCGCTGGTTGCAAGCGGCAGGCATCGCTCTGCCGGACCTTGCACTGAATTGCCGCCACGCCGTTTCGGGGCAGCCAAGAACCAGGTGCCAAGAATCAGGAGGACGTCCCATGGCTATGAGCCGCGCACTGCAGCTCAGTCGCGAAGATCTGCTTCGGGCCTACCGTCAGATGCGCACCATCCGCGAGTTCGAGGAGCGTGTGCACGCCGAATTCGCCACCGGTGACATTCCCGGCTTCGTGCATCTCTATGCCGGCGAGGAAGCGAGCGCCGTCGGCGTCTGCATGCACCTCACCGACAAGGACGCCATCGCCTCCACCCATCGCGGTCACGGCCATTGCATCGCCAAGGGCTGCGACGTGCATGGCATGATGGCCGAAATCTATGGGCGCAAGAGCGGTCTCTGCGCCGGCAAGGGCGGGTCGATGCACATTGCCGACGTGTCCAAGGGCATGCTCGGCGCCAACGGCATCGTCGGCGGCGGCGCGCCGCTCGCTTGCGGTGCGGCCCTGGCGGCCAAGACGCTGAAGACCGGCGGCGTCGCGGTCGCCTTCGGCGGCGACGGCGCCTCCAATCAGGGCACCACCGCGGAATCGATGAATCTCGCGACGGTGTGGAAACTGCCGGTGATTTTCGTCCTCGAGGACAATGGCTACGCGGAATCGACCGCCAGCGGCTGGTCGGTCGGTGGCGATGCGATCAAGCGCGCCGAGGGCTTCGGCATTCCGGGCGTGCGTGTCGACGGGCATGACTTCTTCGCCGTTCACGACGCCGCTGGCGAGGCGATCGAGCGGACACGGTCGGGCGGCGGGCCGTCGTTCCTGCATCTCAAGCTCAACCGCTACTACGGGCATTTCGAGGGCGACGGTCAGGCGTATCGCCGCGATGGCGAGGTAGCCGGCCTGCGCGCCGAGATCGATACGCTCGACCGGTTCCGCCGCCGCGTGACGGAGGCCAAGCTGCTCGAGGAGAACGACCTCGCCGGCGTCGACCGCGAAGTGCTGGCCCTGATCGAAGACAGCGTCCGCACGGCGAAATCCGCCGCGGCGCCGAAGTCCGCCGATCTGCTCACCGACGTCTATCTCAGCTACTGACGCGCGAGGGGAACAAGCCATGTCGAAGAAATCCTTCCGCCAGGCCATCAACGAGGCGCTCGCTCAGGAGATGGAGCGCGACCCGCGCGTGGTGATCATGGGCGAGGACATCGCCGGCGGACTCGGCGCGCCGGGCGAGGACGATGCCTGGGGCGGCGTGCTCGGCGTCACCAAGGGGCTGGTGGGCAAGTTCGGCCGCGAGCGCGTGCTCGACACGCCGATCACCGAGAGCGGCTTCATCGGCGCCGCGGCGGGTGCGGCGCTGCGTGGGCTGCGCCCGGTGGCCGAGTTGATGTTCGTCGACTTCATGGGCGTCTGCTTCGACCAGATCTTCAATCAGGCGGCGAAGTTCCGCTACATGTTCGGCGGCAAGGCGACGACGCCCTTGGTCATCCGCACCATGTTCGGCGCCGGGTTCCGTGCCGCCAGCCAGCACTCCCAATGCCTCTACCCGATCTTCACCCATATCCCCGGGCTGAAGGTGGTGATCCCGTCCTCGCCCTATGAGGCGAAGGGCCTGCTGATCCAGTCGATCCGCGACGACGATCCGGTGATCTTCTTCGAACACAAGGTGATGTACGACGTCGAGGAGGAAGTGCCCGACGAGCCCTACGCCATCCCCTTCGGCGAGGCGCGCTTCGTGCGCGAGGGCGACGACGTCACCATCGTCGCCTTCGGGCGGATGGTGTCGATGGCGAGCCAGGCGGCCGAGGCACTGGCGAAGGAAGGCGTGTCCTGCAGCGTGATCGACCCGCGCACCGCGTCCCCGCTCGATCTGCCCACGATCCTCGAGAGCGTGCGCGAGACCGGGCGGCTGGTGCTGGTGGACGAGGCCTCCCCGCGCTGCAACCTCGCCACCGACATTTCCGCCCAGGTGGCCGAGCAGGCTTTCGACGCGCTGAAGGCGCCGATCCGCATGGTCTCGCCGCCGCACACGCCGGTGCCGTTCGCGCCGGCGCTGGAGGATGAGTTCGTACCCAACGCCGAGAAGATCGCCGCTGCGGTCCGCTCGACCATGCGCGCGCCCTCGAAGCAGGCGGCCGAATAATGGCCGCCATCCTGCCGCTGACCATGCCCAAATTCGGTCTGGCGATGACCGAGGGCATGGTCGCTGCCTGGCAGAAGCAGCCGGGCGAGACCATCCGGCAGGGCGAGGAGATCGCCGATATCGAGACCTCGAAGATCACCAGCGCCTACGAATCGCCGGTCAGCGGCAAGCTCCGCCGCCAGGTGCTGGAGGCGGGGACGATGGCCCCGGTCGGGGCGCTGATCGGCGTCGTCGCCGACGACGCCGTGCCGGACGCCGAGATCGACGCGTTCATCGCCGATTTCCAGTCCCGCTTCGCCGCCAGCCAGGCCGAGGCCGGCGCCGAGGCCGCGGGGCCGGAGCGGGTGCAGACGGCGCAGGGCACGGCGCAGTACCTGGCGGCGGGTCCGGCCGAAGCGCCTGTCATCCTGTTCATTCATGGCTTCGGCGGCGATCTCAACAACTGGATGTTCCTCCAGCCGGCGCTGGCGGAGAATTTCCGCACCATCGCGCTCGACCTGCCCGGCCATGGCGGTTCGACCAAGCAGGTGCCGGCGCCGGACGCGGCCGGGCTCGCCGGCTTCGTCCTCGCCGCCATGGATGCGCTGGGGATTCCCGCCGCCCATCTGGTCGGCCACTCGATGGGCGGCGCCGTGGCGCTGGCGATGGCGCGGGCGAACGCCGAGCGGGTGCTGAGCCTCAGCCTGATCTCCCCCGCCGGGCTCGGTGTGGAGATCAATCGCGGCTATATCGAGGGCTTCATCGAGGCAAGGCGCGGCAAGCACCTCACGCCCCTGCTGCAGTCCCTGTTCGCGGATCCGACGCTGGTCGGCCAGGACATGGTCGAGACGGTCCTGCGCTACAAGCGCCTCGACGGCGTCGAGGCGGCGCTGCGGGCGATCGCCTCGGCGCAGTTCCCGGAGGGACGGCAGGCGGCGTCGCTGCGCGCCGTGCTGGACACGCCGCGCACCCCGGCGCAGGTGATCTGGGGCATGCGCGACGCCATCATTCCTGCTGCGCACGCGGAGAATCTGCCGGCCCATGTCAAGGTGACGCTGTTCGACGCGGCGGGGCACATGGCGCAGATGGAGCGCCCGGCGGACACGGCCGAGCGCATCGCCTCGCTCGCCGGCGGCGGTATCTGAGCGGAGCCGCCCTCCGGACATGACCGGCGCGGCCCGGCTGGCGATCGATATCGGCGGTACCTTCACCGATCTCGCCCTCGAGGTCGGCGGCCGGCTCGTCACCGCCAAGGTGCTGACGACGCCGGCCGAACCGGAGCGTGGCGTGCTGGCCGGTGTGCACCGCATCCTCGCCGAGGCCGCGCTGGCGCCGGCGGCGATCGGGCTCGTCATCCACGGCACCACCCTCGCCACCAACGCCATCATCGAACGCAAGGGCGCGCGCACGGCGCTGCTGACGACGGAGGGGTTCCGCGACGTGCTGGCGATCGGCAATGAGAGCCGCTACGACCAGTACGACCTCAATATCGTGCTGCCCGAGCCGCTGGTCCCCCGGCACCTGCGCTACACCGTGCCGGAACGGCTGGACCGCGCCGGCCGGGTGCTGCGCCCGCTCGACGAGGTCGCCGTGGCGGCGCTGGCAGCGCGGCTCGCAGCGGACGGCGTCGAGAGCCTGGCCATCGG
>JAKAZO010000040.1:25203-28823 GCA_021815825.1 Pseudomonadota bacterium | reverse complement strand
CGTGCTCGCGGCGGGCCACGCCGCGGCTGACCTGAAGATAGAGCAGCCCCTCGCTGATCCGGTTGCGGCGGACCATTTCCGCCAGCACGGCGCCGAGCGCGGCGCGACCCATCGGCGGGCGGATCGCCAGCGCGGCCAGCGACCGGTCCAGCCGGTCGAGATGCAGGCCGGCATCGATCGGACGCCCGCCGCGGACATAGACGACCTCGTAGACCGCGTCGGCAAATTGATAGCCGCGATCCTCGATGTGCACCGAGGCTTCGGCGAACGGGCAGTAACGGCCATTGACATAGGCAAAGCGGCTCATCCGGCGCCCCCGGAACCGGCGCGGACGCGGCAAACCGCTGCTTTCATCGGCAAACCTCCAGGCTCGGGCCAACCCTCGAGCGGCCTCCATACACCCGACGGGACCGGGTCGGGGAGGGGCGGCGGCTCGGCGATGCGGCGGCTCAGGCGATCTCGAACAGGCCCTCGATCTCGACGGCAAAATCGAGTGGCAGCGACGGCACGCCGACGGTCGTGCGCGCGTGCCGGCCGGCCTCGCCGAACACCGCGACGGCGAGGTCGCTGGCGCCGTTCATCACCGTGGCATGGGCGGTGAAGTCCGCGGTCGCGGCGACGAAGCCACCGAGGCGGATGACCCGGCGCACGCGGTCGAGATCGCCGGCGCAGGCCGCCTGCAACTGGGCCAGAACATTGATGAAGCAGAGCCGGGCGGCGCGCTGGCCGGCGGCGATGTCGAGCCCGGCGCCGAGCTTGCCGAGGATGCGCTCCTCGCCGGCCAGCGGCCCCTGCCCGGAGATCACCGCCAGCGAGCCGGCGACGACGAACGGCACATAGTTCGCGACCGGGCTGGCCGGGGCCGGCAGGGTGATGCCGAGTTCGGCGAGGCGCGCGGAAACGAGGCCGGGCATGCGCAGGTCCCTCAGCCGCCGACCACCCGCAGCCCGCGGCGGCGGGCGCGCGGCGCGGCTTGCGGCAGGTCCATCGGCAGCAGCGGCGTCGCCTCGCGCGCGCCTTGGCCAACCGTGTCGGATGCCTCCTCCTCGGCCGGGGCCACCGCGTGGCCGAGATAGTTCCGGCTCAGATGGCGGAACACATAGTCGAGCGGGGAGGTCGCGCGCGCCACCGCGGCGTCGCCTTCGACGGTGCCAGCCGGCGCGAACCGGGTGAAGGTGAAGGCATCGACGAACCGGTCCAGCGGCACGCCATGCTGCAGGCCGATGCTGACGGCCTGCGTGAATGCATCCATGAGGCCACGGAACGGCGCGGAGGCCTTGTTGAGCCCGATGGCGACCTCACCCAGCCGGCCATCCTCATACTCGCCCGTGCGCAGAACCAGGCTATGTCCGCCGACGCTCGCCCGCTGTGTGTAGCCCTTGCGCCGCGCCGGCAGCGGCGTCGCCCTGCCGTCGCTGGCAGGCGCCATGTCGCGCCGCGCCGGCATCGCCGCCATGAAGGGAGCGAGGGCGTCGTGCATGGCGGCATGGGCCGCCGGCGATACCGGGGCGAACAGGCGGGCGCCGGCGAGGCTCATCGCGAGCGCGGCTTCAGCGGCCAGGCCCCGGGCGGACAGCCAGGCCCTCGCGGTGCGGGTCAGACCGCCGCTCTCCGCCAGCGGCGAGAAGGCCGGCGCGAGACCGCCTGTTTCGACGCCGAGAAGCGCCTCGGCCAATCCCGGGAGCGACAGGGCGGTGGTGGCGCGATGGCGACGATGGGGGGCGGCGGCCGCGGCGGACTGCGCGGCCGCGGCCGCCGCGGCCAGGCCGGGCAGCGCGCACGCTGGGGGCGCGGCGGGCGGCGTCGCGGCGACGGCAGCGAAGCCGCCCAGGCGTTCGGCCATCATGGCTGAGGCCGCATCGGCCTGGCCGCGCAGCAATGCACCCAGGGAAGCGGCCACGGCGCGCGCGGCGTCGCTGTCATAATCGAGACCCAACGCGGCGATCAGGGCGGCCAGATCGGCGAACCCGACCGCGATCCGAGTTGCCGTCGGCGCGGCCAGGGTAAGCGCTGTCACCGCGTCGGTGACCGCCGCGGCGAAGCCGTCGACGTCGAAGCCGACGCCGGGCTCATGGAACGCGGCGAGGTTGAGCACGAAGCGGGGCAGGCCCAAGCTTGGCTGGACGGAGCTGGGCTCGCTCGCGGTCCCTCCCTGCCAGATCTCGGTCCCCGGTGCGCCCCGGCGGGTGCGCAGCAGCGCGTGCAGCCGATCGCCGAGGCCGGAGTCGAAGCCGGCTGCAGCGGCGCGCTGGCGGAGCGGCCCGATCCAGCGTTCGGCGGCGTCAGCCAGCGTCACCGGCCGGTCGCCAGGAGCGAGGGCGGCGAGGGCGGCGGCGGCGGCATCGTCCCAGGCCGCCGGAACCGTCACGGCACGCGGCGCGGAGTCCGCGTCGGCACCAATCGTAAGGCGGCGCATGCGGACGCCGTGCCAGGGTCGGAGCTGTCTCATAGCGATGATGTTAGGGCCGAACCCGCCGCGCTTGGAAGCGGATTTTGGGGTCTGCCGGCCGTTCGACCACAAAATCCTGTGGATGACGTCGGAAGTGCCTGCGGACCGCGAAGCCGCATGGACCGCGCGCGCGCCTTGGCCTAGAAGCTTCGGCATGAACCTCGGTACCACCCTGTTTACCGCCCTTCATGGCCGGCTGGTCGGGACTGACGCCAGCGGCAACCGCTATTTCGAGGCCCGCCGTGTCCGAGCGGGCCAGCGCCGCCGCCGCTGGGTGGCCTATGCCGGGGCGGACGAGCCGAGTGCCGTGCCGGCGGAATGGCATGCCTGGCTGCACCATCTCACCGACGTGGCGCTGCCCGCTGCGGGCAGGCGACCCTGGCAGAAGCCGCATCAGGCGAATCTGACCGGAACCCCGGCCGGCTATCGGCCGCCGGGTCACGATTATCAGGGCGGCCACCGCAGCCCTGCGACCGGCGATTACGAAGCCTGGACTCCGGGCAGCTAGATCGTGGTCGGGGCGGAAGCGGCGTCGATGCGCCGGGGCGACGGCTTTCCGCGGGTGCACGCCGGGGCCGGCGGCGGCACGCGGCGTTAGCGGGCGGCAGAAGCGCGAATGGCAAAACGAAATCTCGCTGAAGTCGCCGTCGGGGCGGCGGTGATCGGGCTGGCTGCCGGCTTCCTCGGCTATGCCGTGGCGCATTCCGGCCGCTCCTCCGCCGCCGGTTATCCCATGCATGCCGAGTTCGAGCGTATCGACGGACTGACGATCGGCGCCGACGTCCGCCTCGCCGGCGTCAAGGTCGGGCGCGTGACGGAGACCAGCATCGACCCCAAGACCTATCAGGCGATGGTGACGATGACCGTGGCCGAAAACATCGCCCTGCCGCGGGACACCAGCGCCGCGGTGAGCAGCGATGGCCTGCTCGGCGGTAAGTACATCAATCTGGTTCCAGGCGGCGATGAGCACATGCTGCCTCGCGGCGGCCGCATCACCGTCACCCAGTCGGCGGTGAACATCGAGGATCTGCTGGGGCGGTTCATTTTCAGCGCCACCAACCTCTCGGGTGCGGCGGCTGGCGCGGGAGCGCATCCGGCCGCCGGCGCAACCGCGGACGGAGCCAAGCCCTGAGGGTTGGTCGGATCGGCCGTGGCGCGGCCAGGCGCTGGG